>CAMDXE010000096.1 GCA_945878925.1 Chitinophaga pinensis | reverse complement strand
CAGCCTTATAATCCCCAATTTTATAATAAAGCATGGCGTTTGAATACGCCTTATGGTGCAATTTTACCCTTAATTTATCCATATGATCGTTGCACTGAACCATGTATTTGCTTTCGGGATAATTATTAATAAACAATTGAAATTGTTTTATGGCTGCTTGGGTTATCGATTGGTCGAGATAGGGTGGATACGATTTGTAAAATTCACAAATACAATGCATAAACGCACATTCTTCGACACGTGTACTTGCTGGGTATAGCTGAGTAAAATTGTCGAAATGATAGCTGGCTAATAAATAATCGTGTAGCTTATAATGGCTATTGGCTAACATAAAATAAATAGCTTCGGCTTCGATCTTGCCTTTATATTGAGGATAAATTTCTTCAAGAAGAGGTTGAGCTTTGGCAAATTTCGATTTTTCATAAAACTTTTTGGCGTATTCAAGTTTTTTGGCTAAGCTTCCTTTGCGAGAAACATAGTTATAACTATCCTTACACGAGAACAATAGCCCCAAAACCATGAAATAAAGAAATACCTTTCGCATCAAGCCCGCAAAGTTAATAAAATAATTCATTTTATTGGGTATACCATCTCAACTAATAAGCAAGTTGCCTTCTTTTTTTAAGGTTTATCGAATTAGTTATTGCCAACGAATTAGAAGTTAGCCTTTCGAATATTTAAAATAACTTTGCGGCCCCAAGTACATGTCACGATTTAATTCAGCAGCTAAAATGGAAGAAGACTTGCCAAAGGCAAGATTTTCGAAACAAAACATACAGGATACTTTTTTTATTTTTGCTTTTGTCAAACCCTATAGAACTAAATTTAGTATTGGACTTTGTTTTTTGGCCATTACCAGCTGCCTATCGCTTTTGTTTCCTACTATTTTAGGCGATTTAATCAATATTGCGGTTCATGCAAAACCTTCAAAATATTTCGGATCAAGCTTAAAAACTGTTTTTTCTGTTTTGGGGAGTTTAATATTTACCGTTTCGGTATTGGCGCTATTCCGAATTAAATGGTTTGCCGAAGTGGGCGAAAAAGCAGTAGCCGACATTCGTAAAAAATTGTATGAAAAAATTATTTCACTACCCGTTGATTTTTTCTACCAAAATAGAGTGGGCGAACTCATTAGCCGCATATCTAATGACCTCTCTCAAATTCAAGATACCATTAGCACCATTTTATCAAATGTTATCCGACAAACCATCATTTTAATCGGGGGAGTAAGCTATGTTTTAATGGTTTTTCCTGATTTGGCCTTATGGTTTTTAAGTGTAGTGCCTATAATTATTGCATTTGCCTTTTATTTTGGAAAAAAAATAAAGCAAAATGCCCGCAATACACAAGATGCTTTAGCCAAAACATCCATCGTTTTGGAAGAGTCGCTGCAAGGTATTAGCAGCGTAAAATCGTTTACAAACGAAAAATTTGAAATTGCGCGATATTCAAAAGGCTTAAACGGCGTAGTTGATTTGGCCATTCGCAATGCAGGTTTTAGAGGAGCATTTGCCGGAACCGTTATGTTTTTGATGTTTGGGGCTATAACCTTGGTTCTGTGGGTAGGCTTAAGCAAAGTTCAACATGGGTTGATGGAAATAGGAACACTCAATAAGTTTGTTTTTTTTAGCATGTTTATAGCGGGTTCGTTGGCAGGTTTTGCCGAAAATTACACCCAATTGCAAAAATCAATAGGAGCTACCCAAAGGGTCAAAGAAATATTAAACGAAACTTCCGAGATAAACCTTAAGGCTTTAAATGAGCCTGTAAAACCTGAATTTAAGCATTCGATCGAATTTAAAAATATTCAGTTTGTTTACCCATCGCGGCCTAATCAAATGGTTATAAATCACTTGGATTTAACTATTCATAAAGGAAAGCAAATTGCAATTGTTGGCCCAAGTGGAATGGGGAAATCTACCATAGCCAGCTTGCTTCTTAAATTTTATGATCCTTCAAGCGGCTCAATCGAATTGGATGGAACAAATATTAATACCTACGATCCCACAGCGTATCGCCAATTGTTTGCTTTTGTACCCCAGGAAATATTATTGTTTGGCGGAAACATCAAAGAAAATATTGCCTACGGTAAGCCATCGGCCACAGATGACGAAATAATTTTGGCAGCCAAAACAGCCAATGCTCATGAATTTATCAAAGGGTTTAGCGAAGGTTACAATACGATGGTGGGCGATAGAGGCGTTAAACTTTCGGGCGGCCAAAGGCAGCGTATAGCCTTGGCTCGCGCCGTACTTAAAAATCCCGATATTTTAATACTTGATGAAGCTACAAGCAGTTTGGATAGTCATAGCGAAAAATTGGTTCAGGATGCCTTGGATAAATTATTAGCCAACCGAACCTCAATCGTTATTGCCCATAGACTTAGTACCATAAAAAATGCCGATTTAATTATTGTGCTCGACCATGGAGCGGTTGCCGAACAAGGCACTCACGCTCAATTAATGGCCATAACCGACGGGATCTATAGAAATTATTATACCATTCAAGCCATGGAAAAACGAGAAGATATTGAATCATAGGCCATAGCCTTTAAAATATTTCCTTTGCTTTATCCCTAGCTATTAAAACATTTTTGTTTTTCAATTGCGGCTAAAATCCTCTCGATTGTCGCTTTACAGCTCATACTTTTTTCTTACTTTTGTTGCTTTAAAATAGGAGAATGGATTTATTTGAAAAACGAATTACAAACATGGGGCCTTTAGGTAGTCATGCCAAAGAAGCGCATGGGTATTACACTTTTCCAAAACTTGAAGGCGAAATATCGCCGAACATGAGTTTTAGAGGGAGCACAAAATTAGTTTGGAGCTTGAACAACTATTTAGGATTAGCCAACCATCCAGAGGTAAGAAAGGCCGATGCGGATGCAGCCGTTGAATATGGTTTGGCTTACCCCATGGGCGCCCGAATGATGAGCGGCAACAGTACAATTCATGAAAAACTTGAAAAAGACTTGGCCGAATTTGAATCAAAGGAGGATTGCATATTAATAAATTTTGGATATCAGGGAGTTCTCTCGGCCATCGATGCTTTAGTTGATAGGCATGACGTTATTGTATATGATGCCGAATCGCATGCTTGTATTGTAGATGGCGTCCGTCTGCATCAAGGCAAACGCTTTGTTTTTCCACATAATAATTTGGAAAATCTTGAAAAGCAATTGCAACGCGCCACCAACCTGGTTAAAGATACTCCCGGTGCTATTTTGGTAATTACCGAAGGTGTGTTTGGAATGAGTGGAAATCAAGGAAAACTAAAAGAAATAATCGAACTTAAAAATAAATACAATTTTAGACTTTTGGTTGACGATGCCCATGGTTTTGGAACGATGGGACATACAGGTGCAGGAACAGGAGAGGAGCAAGGTTGCCAGGATGGAATAGATTTGTATTTTTCGACCTTTGCAAAATCAATGGCTAGCATTGGGGCTTTTATTGCAGGCGACAAAACCATCATTGATTATTTGCGTTATAACATGCGCAGTCAGATATATGCCAAATCATTGCCAATGCCATTGGTAATTGGTGCTATAAAACGTTTGGACTTATTGCGAACCAAACCCGAGCTAAAAAATAACTTATGGAAAATAGTAAATGCCTTGCAAAATGGATTGCGCCAAGCAGGTTTTAATATTGGAACCACTCAAAGCCCTGTAACACCAGTATTATTAACAGGCAGTGTGGGCGAAGCCACGCATTTAACGCTCGATCTACGTGAAAACTACAATATATTTTGCTCCATAGTAATGTATCCGGTGGTGCCCAAAGGAATTATCATGCTCCGATTAATTCCCACGGCGGTACATACCCTGGACGATGTAACTCGAACGATTCAAGCGTTCAAAGACATTAAAGTTAAATTAGAGGCAGGTCAATACAATTTCGAACAATTAGCAAGTTTTAATTAAGGTTTACGATGCACGATTATGCCATCGTTCAACGATTTTTTTAACACTCACCTGAATTTCACAACCCGTGAAAAAACGGGAATATTAGGACTGTTAATTTTAATGGTCCTTTTTTATTTTCTCCCCATTTTACTGCATAAGGAAGAAGATTATTCAAAGGAATTAAAGATTTTTGAAAAGGAAATGGAGCTGTTAGAAAAGGATACGCTTGACATTCGCACGGCTGACAAATCTTCAAAATATCAAAAATTATGGGCCCCTTTTTATTTTAATCCGAATACAGTAGAGGCCAAACGCTTGGAAAATTTCGGATTTCCCCCTTTTTTAATTGCCCGCTTCGCAAAGTATAGATTAGCTGGAGCCAAATTTTATAAAAAACAAGACTTACTTAAAATATATGGGCTCGATAAAAGCCTGTATCTCAAAACTGAACCCTATATCGTTTTTGACCAGCCTTCGAAGGGATTAAACGCAAAAGATTCAATTAGAAAAAAAGTGGCAACAGTCAAACAAATTTATGCTGTCGAATTGAATGAAGCTGATTCGTTGAGCCTTATTGCCATAGATGGAATTGGTCCGTATTTAAGCTCAAAAATACTGAGCTATCGAGATGCTTTAGGTGGCTTTGTGTCCACCAATCAATTGTATGAAATATATACCATAAAGCCCGAACAAGTTGAACGCATAAAACCATTTTTGACTTGTGATAAAACTAAGATTAAACGTTTAAATGTTAATACGGCCGATTATGATGCTTTAAACCGACATCCTTATATTTCGGGCAAACAGGCAAAAGCCATCCTGAATTACCGACTCCAACACGGAAGATATTCATCCTATTTAGATTTAGAAAAGGTGATTTTATTGAACAAAGAAACCTTGCAAAAACTCGAATTTTACCTTGAGTTTTAATACGATATAAGATTTTTTAGATGGTTGGATTTAGAGATTCAAAATTTATGAATCGAAAATAGGCAATGTTGGGGTTTACAATGTTCTTCCAAATATTGTAATTTTAATAAATAAGCTTAGATTGCCCAATTATTAAAAGTAAATGGATAGAAATAAATTGCATCATGTGGTAGAGTTTGGAAGCCCATTGTGGATTGGGATGAATATTTTTTTAGTAATGGGCCTGTTTAGTATTCTGTTTTTTTCAAGGAACCTTAGCGACGATAAAAAATGGAAAATAGGGCAGACCCTTGCTTCGATAATGCTCATAAATATGGTGCTTGGCCATATTGTTGGTTTTGCTACAGATACATGGAGCATACGAGATTCGTTGCCTTTGCACCTCTGTTCATTTTCTGTAATATTGGTGGCTATTGCAATGTTTACAAAAAAACAAATGCCCTACGAATTTCTTATATTTTGGGGTGCAGGGGCAGTGCATTCATTTCTTACACCCGAAATGACCGTTGGGGGAGGATTAGATTCAAATTATAACATCTACCGAACGATAGAATATTCGATAAGTCATTTTGGAATTATTTGTGGAGGATTGTTTTTGACCATGCGCCTAAATCGAATCCCGAACAAAAAAAGCTGGTTAAAGGTGTTTTTATACACCCAGTTAACGCTGCCAATTATTGGACTTATCAATTGGGCTTTAGGCTCTAATTATATGTATATTTCGCAACGCCCCGAAGCCAATAACCCAATGATTATAGGAGAATGGCCCTATTATATCATAGGCTTAGAAGTGGTAGTTATTGTACACTTTATAGCATTTTATTATTTACATAAAGCCTTATCGCCTGTAAAAAAATCGCAAACCTAGACATATTAATTTTTAGTATTTATTACATCTCTATCCAAAGTTTTTGCTTTTAGGTTAAAGATATTGACTTCATGAGCCAATACGCGTTTATAGCGATTTAATTGAAAATTGCACTTTTGGGCCAATTCATAATAAACGTCGTGATATTGCTGGGGGACAGCGCCCTTAAACGCATCAATCTGATCGATTAAACTGGCCATTTTATTATTAAGTTTCATGGGGTAATTTAAAAGGTCTTGAATATTTTTAGCCTTCGATTGTATAAGCTCATTTTCAATCGAAGTCATAGAGTCAATAATAATTTTGCCAAGTATTTGCATGCTGTCGCGTTGAATGGTGGAGCTTAGTGTAGCATTAAATTCATTAATTTGTTTTTTTATAGCTCTCATTTTATTAATGGCTTTATGCATGGCATTCACTTGGGCAATGACCGAATCTAATAAAAGTTTTTTAGCCAAATAATTTTGTAAGGTTGGTTCTGCGAATCGGGGGTCGGGCAGAATCAAACATTCAGCTGTTAACTTTTGAGAATCGCCATATAGCAGTTCTATTTTATAGGTGCCCGGTGTAGCCAAAGGGCCCGAAAGTGAAGCCCCCCACATAACTTTACCTTCGCCTTCAATGCCTACTAAATCTGCAGTTTTCATAGTCCACACAAAACGATTAAACCCTTTTTCTGTCGTTAATAATCCTTGTGGTTGGCTTGTTTTAGGCTTGTAAAAATCATTGTTAATCACAATTGGCATATAGTTTTTGTCGCGTTTTGATGAAAACATAGCCATCGAATCGCCTGTGTTGTTGCTAATTTTTAGGCGTATTTCTTTTGAACTGGTATCGGGTAAAAAATAATCAATAACCAATCCACAAGGCGCATTAACACCCGATTGCATGTTAGCATCCTGATAGGTTCCGCCTTCGGCGTTAAATGTGTTTCTACATTTAAGCCCCATATTTTTTGGGCTTGTTTTTAACTTTGCAATTTCATAGAGGTAACTCATATTGTCGAGCACCCAAAAACCACGGCCATGGGTAGCCAATATTAAATCGTGCTCAGTTGGATGTATCGCTATGTCATGAATGGGCGTATTGGGCAAATTTTGGTTAAATGTTTGCCAAGATTCTCCATCGTTGAACGAAATATACAAACCCGCTTCGGTGCCACAAAACAAAAGTCCTTCTTGAGAGGGATCTTCGCGTATGACTCGCGTAATAGCATTGTTTGGTAGGCCTTTATCGATTTTTTGCCACGATTTACCATAATCCATGGTTTTGTAAAGCAGAGGTTTTGCTTCGCCCATTTTAAAACGGGTTGCTGCCAAATAGGCTTTCTTTGGGTTGAAATGCGAGGCTTCGATTATGCTAATTTGTGTATTTTCGGATAAGTCTTTAGGGCTAACGTTTTGCCATTCGAGCCCATTATTTAGGCTTACATGAATTAATCCATCATCGCTACCTGCCCACAGTATGCCCGCTTCAACCTTCGATTCGGCAAAGGTGAAAATAGTATTGTAAGTCTCAACACCCGTATTGTCTTTCGATATTGGGCCTCCACTTGCTTGTTGTTTTGTCTTATCGTTTCGGGTCAAATCTGGACTGATAGTTTCCCAATGCATTCCTTCATCAAAGCTTCGATGTACCTGTTGAGAAGTTGCATAGAGAATTGTTTTTTCTTTGGTACTAAAGGGCGAGAACAGGATTGGATAAGTCCATTGAAACCTTTGCTTTAGTTTATTGGCGCCATCGCCCAAACCTTCTTCGGGATATACATTGATGGAGGTAGTATGACCCAAAGTTCGGTTGTATCGATAAAGTGTACCACTGTAGTTTCCACCAAACGTAATTTCGGGCTTAAACGGATGCGCAGCCACATACCCGCTTTCGCCCCAAGCGCAGGTGTAATAATCGGATTTGCCTATTTCCCAGCCAAAACTGCGGCTCGATATAGCAATGCTCGAATTGTCTTGCTGTGCGCCATATATTTTGTATGGAAAAGTGTTGTCGATCGAAACATGGTAAAATTGGCCGGTTGGGAAATCTTGTTGACTCCAACTTAAGCCTCCATTATAGCTTACTGTTCCGCCGCCATCGTTGCCAATAATCATGCATTCCGAATTTTCGGGGTTAATCCACATGTCGTGATTATCGCCATGTTGCGCCCAATGATCGGTGAATGTTTTTCCTCCATCTATGCTTTTATGGTAGGCAACGTTTAGTACATACACTATATCTTGGTTTTTAGGATGACAGTAAACCCCACTGAAATACCAAGGCCTTTGCCGTATCGATTTTTCTTCCGTAATTTTTAGCCATTTTTCGCCCCCATCATCGCTTCTAAATAAGCCACCATTGCTGTTTTCGACCATTGCAAATATTCGATCCGAATTAACAGGTGAAATAGCCATACATATTTTACCCAAAACGCCTTTGGGCATCCCTTCGTTTTGCGATATGTTTTTCCAAGTGTCGCCTCCGTCGATACTTTTATAAAGCTGACTATGACGTCCTCCGCTTACCATGCTCCACGAGCTGCGATAGGCTTGCCATAAGCTTGCAAATAGAATATTGGGGTCATTATTGTCCATTACAATATTGATGCACCCTGCACTGTCGGACTTATAAAGTATTTTTTGCCACGATTTTCCGCCATCTCTGGTTCTGTATACGCCTCTATCTGAATTTGGTTTAAATACATTGCCCAAAGCCGAAACATAAACTGTATTGGGATCTTTTGGATGTATGACTATATTGGCAATGGCAAAGGTGTTTTCTAATCCTATTTTTTGCCATTTTTTACCGCTATTAGTGCTTTTATACATCCCATCGCCAAAACTTATATTGCCACGAATGTCGGTTTCGCCCATACCCGCATAAATAATTTTTGGATCGCTTAATGCCACGCTCAGCGCACCAACCGAACTGCTATGAAACGTTGAATCTGAGATGCAATTCCATTGCTTGCCACCATCCTCTGTTTTCCAAATACCACCCCCAACAGCACCAAAATAATAGGTATTTGGTTGAGCAGGATGACCGGAAACTGCTAAGCTTCTGCCCCCGCGAAAGGGGCCAATATTTCTGAATTTTAGATTCGAAAGCTGAGTAAAATCAATGGTTTGCGCAAAACCTGAAAAACCAATAAATCCAAAAACGAATAAACAAAATCGAAATTTTATCATAGTGCCTCAAAAGTAAGGTATTGTTCCAACTTTATTAAATTCGGCATAAGGCAAAAAAGGCTATTTAGTTAACCTAAATAGCCTTTTTGCTAAACTTAAACGTGTTATTTATTTACTGTAAGTTTTTGAGTAAAGGTTAATCCTCCGTTGGTAACTTTTACGAGGTAAACGCCATTGGCTACAACTTGTCCCGATGTTTTATCGGGATTCATCTCTCCGCTATAAGTTGCTTTCAATGGGTTGGTGTCAATAGTTTTTACAATTTCGCCTAATAAGTTATATACGGTTATGGATATATCCGTTTTGGGTTCTTCAACATTCACAGTAAAATTACCTTTGTTTGGGTTTGGATAAACCTGTACACCA
>CAMDXE010000095.1 GCA_945878925.1 Chitinophaga pinensis | reverse complement strand
ATGGATAGGCCATTCGAAGAACACATTGAACCACCACCCCAATTTATCAAACAGGGGGTTCTTTTTTGAAAATAACAAACTGGATGCCGTTAACACAGAAAAACCAATACCTTTGACTCTGAATAAAAAACGTTTAGGACACTATTGAAAGCAAATAATTTCAATTTGTGTATCTCTGGCCAACCCTATCGTTTTTGATAAAAAAACTAATTTTGAAAACATGCCACAATACTACCTCTTATTTATTAAGCTCACTGTAACTTAAACTGAGCTCTTACAAAAGCAAACCTATCAATAAATGCCCAAATTGCAAATTTTCAAATTAACGCATTTTCAAATTTTCAAATTTTTAAAAAATACCATTTTCAAATTGCCAAATTGTATTTTTGCGCAAAATAAATCAAATGGCAACCACAGCAGATATCTCCGTAGGCATGTTTATTCGTCACAATAATGAACTGTGTCAGGTTACAGAATGGCAGCATCGCACACCGGGCAATTTACGTGCATTCTATCAATGCAAAATGCGAAATGTTAAGAACGGCAAAAACCTTGAAAACAGGTTTCGTAGCGGCGAAGAAATTGTAACCGTTAGAGTAGATGTAAAGGAAATGCAGTATTTGTACAAAGAGGGCAATGCCTTAGTTTGCATGGATAATGAAACCTTTGATCAAGTAAATGTTTCGGAAATGCTATTTGGCAATGCCAGCAAATTTATGAAAGAGGGCATGAACGTAATGGTTAGCTTCGAAGGCGAAGATCCTATTGGTGGCCAAGCTCCATTAAACGTAGAACTCGAGATAACCTATACCGAACCTGGCGTACGTGGCGATACAGCCACCAATACCGGAAAACCGGCCACTCTCGAAACTGGTGCCGAAATACGGGTTCCGCTTTTTTGTGAAATAGGCGAAAAAATCAAAGTGAACACCACATCTGGTGAGTATGTTGAAAGGGTGAAGAAATAATTTAATAAAGCAAATCCTAGAGAGATGCTTCTTTCCTCAGCATGACAATCTTGAGGGTTTGTCATTCCGAGCCTCGTGAAGAATCTCTAAAATAATTTTAAAACCCAATTAATGACTTCCTATATAAATTCTGAAAATAACTTTTTGGCAATTACAGAAGAAGAATTATTTAATTATAATTCGGCCAATGTTGTTATCCAGTCGGCCCCATACGAACACACTTCGTCCTATTTGTCAGGTTCCGACAAAGGCCCGGCGGCCATAATTGAGGCTTCTCATTTTGTTGAATTTTATGATGAGGAGCTGGATCAAGAAACCTATAAAAAAGTAGGAATTTCTACGCTAGAGGCATTGAAATTTGACTATTGCATTAACGAAGCTGCCATTCATTTAATTGAAGAAGCTACTGCAAAAAATTTAACAAACAATAAATTTGTAATCAGCCTTGGTGCCGAGCACACCGTTACCTTGGGTTTTGTTAAAGCACACTTGGCCAAGCACCCCGATTTGGCTGTTTTGCAACTCGATGCCCATTCCGATTTGCGATCAAGCTACAACGACAATCCATACAGCCACGCTTCGGTTATGGCGCGTGTTCACGATTTAGGCGTACCTCTCTATCAAATTGGCATAAGGGCTCAATGCAAGGAGGAAGCCGAACTTATTAAATCGTCATCAAACATTAGCACTTGGTATGCCCACCAAATAGCCTCAAACGCTCTTTGGCAAGATGAAGTTTTGGAGGCCTTGCCCGATAAAATTTATTTGACCATTGACGCCGATGGCTTCGACCCTTCGGTAATGCCAGCCGTTGGCACTGCTGAACCAGGTGGATTGTTGTGGCCAGAAACATTGCAATTTTTAAAGAAAGTGTGTACCCAAAAAGAAGTTATTGGTTTTGATATTGTAGAATGTGCGCCCAAGGATGGCGAAATCTTAACACAGTTTAATTTGGCTAAATTGCTGTATAAAATATTAGGATACTGTACCCTTAACCCTAAATTTGCAACCCAATATTGCCTCAAATAATTAATGCGCGTTTATTTAGATAATGCGGCCACCACGCCGTTAGACCCCGAAGTATTGCTGGCTATGACCGATGTAATGGCCCATTGCTACGGCAACCCAAGTGCCCAACATGCCATAGGGCGAAACGCAAAGGGTATTATGGAAATGGCCCGTCGAAAAATTGCTGAACTTATTAATGCCAAACCTTCCGAAATTTTGTTTACCGCAGGAGGTACCGAAGCCGATAACATAGTAATTAGAAGTTCGGTAAACGATTTGGGCGTAAAAAACATAATTACCTCGGCCATCGAACATCATGCCGTGCTTAATACTGTTGAGGAAATGCATCATAAAGGCCTGGCCCAAATGCATTTGGTAAATATAAACACATTAGGCGAAGTTGACTTGATGCATTTAGAGCAATTGGCTAATCAATATCCCGGAAGCCTTATCAGTTTGATGCACGCCAATAATGAAATTGGCACCTTATTAGATCTGAAAAAAGTAGCCAAAATAGCCAAGCTCAACCAATGTTTGTTTCATTCGGATACCGTTCAAACCATGGGGCATTATAAAATTGATGTACAAGATTTAGAAATTGATTTTATAACCTGTTCGGCTCATAAATTTAATGGACCAAAAGGATCTGGGTTTTTATTTGTGCGCAATGCACACAAACTAAAGCCAATAATTACAGGTGGCGGACAAGAAAAAAACATGAGGGCAGGCACCGAAAACTTACACGGTATTGTTGGCTTGGCCAAAGCCTTAGAAATTGCTGATCATGCTATTGACTATGAAACCAAACGGCTTCAAGATTTAAAATCGCTTATGCGAACCCTCATTAGCGAGAGCATTCCGGGCGTAAGTTTTAATGGACCAGATTCGGACGAGCAATGCCTTTATACCGTGCTAAACGTTAGCCTGCCACCTAATTCTAGTGGAAATATGCTTCTGTTTAAATTGGACATAGAGGGTGTATGCGCCAGCGGAGGTTCGGCATGCAGCAGTGGGGCAAGTATTGGCAGCCATGTTTTGGCGGCCATCAATCACCCTGACGATCGTACTGGATTGCGGTTTTCGTTTGGCAAATTAACCACCGAAGAGGACCTAAGATTTGCAGTTGAAAAATTGCGAAAGGTGGTGTTGGACTAAGCCTCCCCAAAAGGATTTAGAATTAGAAATTTTGTGATTTTCGGGGCTTAAATTCTTGGATAGCTGAGTTTCTAGATACTCAGTAATAATTTTTTTCTTAAATTCATTTCTATAAAATGTGCCTGGGTATGATCTGGTTATTTTCATATTTACGCTTTTTTATGCGTAAACCAATTTCAGGACATAACATGAAAAACAGACTCTCCCAAACTACAAACCTGCCATCCTTTTTATTTGCAGTTATATTTTGTGTTTCTTATCCAATTTCGAGACATGATAAATCCTTATAAGCAGGGTCAATTATAAAACTTGAAATTACGTCAGAATGAAATTCAAGAAGTTTAATTAGATTATTTGTTAAGGTGTTTCCAAATCTCAACCAAACCACTTTGGGTGGGTGACCATAAAGAGTTACCATATCATAAAAATCCGAATCAAAAGTTATTATTGAATACCCATTCTCTTTTGCGAACTTCCAAATTATATAGTCAGAAGCATTTTTTAATTGTAAATCTTTAACCTGTCTGGCTTCGGGAAAAATATTCAATAAACCATTTACAACTCTGAATGATATATTTTGGTCAAACAAAAGTTTCACAAGGTGATTTTGACTTTATGTTCTTTGTCCGCAGCATATGACAAAGCTGCTTTAAGATCTTCTTTGTTCAGTTCAGGATAATCCTTAATTATTTCTCTCTCAGACATACCAGAAGCAAACCAACTAAGTATGTCATAAACTGTAATCCGCATGCCCCTTATACAAGGTTTACCAAATCTAATTTGGGGATCCATCGTAATAATTTCCGAGTAATGTCTCATGGATACAAATTTATAAAAAAATTTGATTAGGATGAAAATGTTTCCCAAAAGCATAATCTATAACTTTCAAATAACACTACAAAAAAGTGCAAAAATGTATTGTTCTTCCTGTCTTTTTATTTTGTTTTTAAGCCTAAAAAATCCTGATAGGCTATACGAATCCCATCTTCCAATTCAGTTTTATAAGTCCATCCCAAAGACTGAAGCAACGATACGTCCATTAATTTTCTTGGAGTTCCATCAGGTTTGCTTATATCAAACCTTAGTTCACCTTCGAACCCTATGATGGTTTTTATGAGTTCGGCCAAATTTTTGATGCTCAAATCTTGGCCAGTACCAATATTCACAAATTGCGGATCGTTATAATCCTGCATAAGTTTAAGAGCCGCATCGGCCAAATCGTCGGCAAATAAAAATTCGCGTTTGGGAGTTCCACTTCCCCAAATAATCACCTCCTTGGCCTTGGCAAGTTTGGCTTCGTGAAATTTTCGTATCAAGGCAGGCAAGACGTGGCTATTTACGGGGTCATAATTATCGTTTAGGCCATACAAATTGGTAGGCATCACCGATATAAAATTGCATCCATATTGGCTGCGATAGGCCTCACACATTTTTATTCCAGCTATTTTAGCAATCGCGTAGGGCTCATTGGTGGGCTCTAACAATCCGGTAAGCAGGTATTCCTCTTTAAGCGGTTGAGGTGCCAGTTTAGGATAAATGCACGAAGACCCAAAAAACATTAATTTTTTAACGCCGTGTAGATACGAATTGTGAATTACATGGTTTTGGATTTGTAAATTTTCGTATAAAAATTGTGCTCTATACGTTTGGTTGGCTATTATGCCACCCACCTTAGCTGCTGCTAAAAAAACATACTCTGGCTGTTCTTTATCAAAAAAATTGGCTACTGCCTTAGTATCTCTTAAATCTAATTCTGCCGAGGTATAGCAAACAAGGTTCTTATACCCATTTGCTTCTAGGCTGCGTTTAATGGCCGACCCTACCATACCTCTATGGCCTGCTATATAAATTTTGCTATTGGTGTTCATGGGTTGAAAGGGTTAAAAAGGTTGAAAAGGTGAATGGTTAGGTTGGATTTTGTCATGCTGAGGTACGAAGCATCTTAATTTGATTAGAGATTCCTCCTTCGTCGGAATGACAGACGCCAATCATCACTCAAAATAATTAAAAACTCTAAACCCTCCATCCTGCAAATACTTCTCTTTCTTCATCAATTTCAAATCGGCTTTCATCATCTCATTTACCAGCGAATTTAAATCGTATTTTGGAATCCACCCTAACTGGTTTTTGGCCTTTGTTGGATCGCCAATTAGCAAATCAACTTCGGTAGGTCGGAAATACAGAGGGTCTACAAATATTATTTCTTTGCCTTCGGCAAGGTTAGAATTATGAAGGTCTAAATAGTTAAGTCGTGTGGTATCGAGTGCTGCAATATATCCTATTTCATTTACACCGCTTCCTTTAAATTGTATGTCAATACCCAAATCGGCAAAGCTCATTCTTACAAATTCGCGAACTTCGGTGGTTATTCCTGTGGCTATAACATAATCTTCGGCGGTAGGCTGCTGAAGCATCAAATACATGGCTTCGATATAATCTTTGGCGTGGCCCCAATCGCGCTTGGCATCAAGGTTGCCAAGAAACAATTTATCTTGCAGGCCAATGGCAATTCGGCTGGCTGCTCGCGTAATTTTTCGGGTCACAAAGGTTTCGCCTCGTATCGGCGACTCATGATTGAACAGTATGCCATTGCACGAATACATGCCATAGGCTTCGCGGTAATTTACGGTTATCCAATAGCCATACATTTTAGCAACTGCATAAGGCGATCGGGGATAAAACGGGGTTGATTCGCTTTGTGGCACTTGTTGCACCAAGCCATAAAGCTCGGAAGTAGAGGCTTGATAAAAACGCGTTTTTTCGGTTAAACCACAAATTCGTATGGCTTCCAAAATTCGCAAAGTGCCAATTCCATCGGCGTTTGCCGTGTATTCGGGAGTTTCAAAACTCACTTTAACATGGCTCATGGCAGCCAAATTGTATATCTCATCAGGCTGAACTTCCTGAACAATTCGGATGAGGTTGGTACTATCGGTTAAATCGCCATAATGCAATTTAAGTTTTAGGTTCCGCTCATGCGGATCTTGATATAAATGATCGATTCGGTCGGTGTTGAATAAAGAACTTCGGCGTTTGATGCCATGTACTTCATAGCCTTTATTCAGTAAAAACTCGGCCAAATAGGCTCCATCCTGACCGGTTATGCCTGTGATTAGTGCTCGTTTTTGCAATGTTTATCTAATTTTTTGAGGATACAAATTTAAAATTTGTTATGCTAAGGTGAAAGGTTTTATTTAGCAGAATAATATTATAACAATGTTAAAAAATACAATCCTTGCCATTGGCCTATTTTGTGGCTTTGTTTCGAATGCCCAATTCGGCATAAACTCCATCACAGTAAAAGCGGTTACAAGTACCGCCACCGCCTGTTTCGAAAACAAACTGAAACCCGACGATTATAAAAAACTTAAAAAAATGACCACCTACTTTGTTTGCGCCAAAGGGGTTTCGCAAGATATGGCAGCTCTTCAACAATTGTTTGACGATGCCTGGGATTATAACGACATTGTTGTAATTGCTCAGGAGGATATACAGGAACACATACGCGAGAAAAATGCCGCTTTTTTTACCCCAAGCATTGCCACGCTCGATGGCAATATCAGAGAAATCTACTATGAACTTTGGTCTATTAAAGATCAAACTAAGTCGATTGACAGTTATAATATGATACAATATTGCCGCTTCAATATTTATTATTTATGTGAATACTCGATTAAAAAAATTGAATTGCCCACCACCAACGATTTGTTTGATTACTTGTATAATGAAGCTGAAATGAGAAATTTTAAACCCGGTATAGTGGCCAATTATTTAAAATTTTTAGAAACCTATCTCAAAGAAGAAAAATACCTGTATTGCCATTCTAGAATTGCAGATCTTGGAAAATTGAAGGATTTGAAACAAGACACCCTTTATATAACCGGAAACATTAAAAACAAATATTCGATTAAAACCTTAAAAATGAGTTGCGAATTGGATGAGGAACAAGAGGTTGAAAAATTGATGGAAAAGTACCCCTATCCCTACGAATTTATTTCCTACGAAGACCTTAACGATAAAATAATTAATGGCGATAATTTTAATTATGCTTTATGTTTAAAATCGAATCTTACGACCAAACATATTTCCATATTTAATAGCCGCTCGGGCGAATGTATTTACAACAAAACGGACAATGGCAGCATATCGTTCAAATCGGGTGATTTAAAATACATTGCCGAAGCCATAAACAAGGAAGAAAAATAGGGAGTAAGCATCGAAATGAAGCGATATTTTTAAGTAAACATACGCTTACTTCGTGCGTAATCCATACCATTAATGAATAGATCTTGAGCAATTCATTAAAATTATATTCTGATTTTAATACCAAACGGACTCAATTCGTTTTCGAATTAATTTTCGAACAATTGCTAGGCCTTAAGATAGAACTAACGCCTGATCTTTCGTCGGCTCATGTAGCTTATACGAATGCCTCTTCTTCTGAAAATTCAATAACGATACCTGTATGCAGCCAATTGCTGAACAGTCATGGCACAGCTCCCATAAAGGTTACTTTTTGTGGTACGGGGCAAGACACTCTATTATTCCCCCTCGAAACGCCTCCAAACAATAAGTGGGCCTTCGATTTGTTTGCCGCTGTTTTTTACTTGGTAAGTCGATATGAGGAATACGAAGGGTTCGAACCCGATGCTCATGGCCGATTTCAAGCTACTCAAAGCATTCTTTACCAAACAAAAAGTTTTGAATATCCATTAATAAACAACTGGGTCAATACATTAAAGAAAGAACTGACCTTGCGTTGGCCCGAATTTAAATTTAAGGCGCCAGCATTTCGTTTTATATCCACCATCGATATCGACAGCACCTTTCAATATAAAGAAAAAGGCATTTTATGGACCACAAAAGGCCTAATTAAAGACCTTGTTGCTGGCAATTTTGAGGAAGTAACAGAACGCCTTAAATGTTTAGTAAACCGCCAAAAAGATGCGTTTGATGTATTTGAAGACTTAAACACTCTCCATCAAACCTATAATACCGAACTTATCTATTTTTTTCTGCTCGGCAATTATTCGAAATTTGATAAAAATATTTCGTGGAAAAACAAAGCCCAAGCCAGCCGAATACTATCCATTAGCAAAAAACATAAAATTGGGATACACCCCTCCTATACTTCCAATTCCAAAACTGATCAGCTACCTATCGAAATTGACAGACTAAGCCAAATTACAGGGGTTAAACCAACGCTTAGCAGGCAACATTTTTTGGTTCATAAGTATCCTGACACCTATCAAAAATTAATAAAAAATGGCATAAAACAAGATTATACCTTGGGTTATACCAGCCATTTTGGTTTTAGGGCAGGCATTGCTTCTCCATTTTTTTTCTACGATTTAAGCCTCGAACAAACAACTGATTTATTACTCTATCCATTTTGCAGCATGGATATCACGCCCTTGCATTATGGCGCGCTAAACCCTGAGCAAGCCATAGCCAAAAATGCTGAATTGCTAAACAGAGTAAAAGCCGTTGGCGGTACCTTTATTAGCCTTTGGCATAACGAATCGTTGTCGGGCCGATTGCGCTGGAAAGGCGGTTGGCCATTGGTTTACCATGCCCTGATAAAACATGCCAATAATTTGACCGACCCCCAACCTCAACCTTAACCTCAACCTCAGCCTCAACCTCAACCTCAACCTTAACCTCAACCTTAACCTTAACCTCAGCCTTAACCTTCGAATTCAATATTAAATTCGGTTCCTACATCCACCTCACTTGTCACCCTTATTTTTCCTCCTAAGGTTTCAACTTGTGTTTTGGTCATATACAACCCAATTCCCTTTCCTTCGCTTACCTGGTGAAAACGCTTATAAAGCCCGAAAAGTTGATGTCCATTTTTTTGAAGATCAATACCACGTCCATTATCCTTAAATAAAATCCCTATGGTATTGCCAAATTTGTAACTTTTAATTTCAATTACGGGATCAATATGGGGCTGCCGGTATTTAATGCTATTGGAAATAAGGTTGTAAAAAATACTATATAAGTAACTTTTCAGGGTAAGCATTTCGTCTATTTCGCTAAAATCGCTTATTATTTTAACCTTCAATTTGGCAATCATGCTGTCGATGCTTAAACAAATGTTGGCTAGCAGTTCCGAAAAAATGACAGGCTTTCGCATTTCGCTTACCACATTTTTTACCTGAAGAATGGTGTTTAAATCAGCTATTACATTGTCCATCGATTTTACAGAAATAGAGAGTTTATCGACCAAAACTTTGGTGTCGAGATGCGAGTTGGTTTCGTCGTTAAACAATGCGGTCAATCCCATGATATTGGCCACAGGCGCTCTTAAATTATGAGAGATTATATAGGCAAATTGTTCAAGATCGCGATTACGTTGTACCATATCGCTCATCATTTTCTCTTTTTCAAGAACCAAATTTTGTT
>CAMDXE010000094.1 GCA_945878925.1 Chitinophaga pinensis | reverse complement strand
CATCTCGCACGATTGGTATTGCTCAGGAATAATGGGATCAAATTTTTCCAACACATTCAGTTCCGTAGCCAATGTATCGCGACTGTTCATATCGTTATGATACTTTCCACTCCAAAAAAATGATTTTTCGCCATGCTTTATTTGCAATCCCTTAGTATCCACACCTCTTCGATTCAATTCACTAACAAAGGCTTGAGGAAAATCGTCGCCCACAACAGCCACTAAATTAATAGCATCGTAAAAAAAGGAAGATGCGATAGAAATATAGGAAGCGGCACCTCCAATAATTTTATCTGTTTTTCCGAAGGGAGTTTCAATGGCATCAAAGGCTACACTTCCTATAACTAAAAGACTCATAAATGTATTTAATTTTTAAAACCGCAAAAGTAAGGCTTTAATTTTATCTAACTTTGCCCCTCTATTATAAAACTATGCCGCGTGTAGTTGTAGGACTTTCGGGAGGTGTTGATTCATCTGTTGCTGCCTTTCTTTTAATTGAACAGGGCTATGATGTTATTGGGCTATTTATGAAAAACTGGCACGACGAAACAGTGGTGCTTAATAACGATTGCCCTTGGGAAGAAGACAGCAAGGACGCCTTAATGGTAGCCGAAAAATTAGGAATTCCTTTTCAAACTATTGATTTAAGCAAAGAATATAAAGAGCGAATTGTTGATTACATGTTTGCCGAATACAAGGTTGGGCGCACCCCAAATCCGGATATTTTATGCAATCGTGAAATTAAGTTTGATGTTTTTTTGAAGGCTGCCGAAAAACTAGGAGCCGATTTTGTGGCCACAGGGCATTATTGTCAAAAACGCGAAACAGAAACCCAGTCTGGACAATCCTATCAATTGTTGGCGGGTGCAGATAAAAACAAAGATCAAAGTTACTTTTTGTGTCAATTAACACAACAGCAATTATCTAAAGCAATGTTTCCGATAGGCCACTTGCAGAAACACGAAGTAAGGACTTTAGCTGCAAAAGCCGATTTAATTACTGCCGAAAAAAGAGACTCTCAAGGCTTGTGTTTTGTTGGAAAAATAAGCTTACCCGAATTCTTACAACAACAGTTAAAATCTAAAGAGGGCGACATTATAGAAATAGATAGAGAATTTATTCATGAACGAACGAACGAAATAATTGAAGCAAAAAGCAAGATTAAGAAATTTTTTGAAACTGATAATTTTTTGATAACTAATTCAATAATAAATGATTTAGAAATTTTATCTAAACCTATACAATACCAAATAAATAATGGAGTATTTGTAGGAAAACACAGCGGCGCTCATTATTTTACCATAGGGCAACGCAAGGGTTTAAAGGTTGGCGGCAAGGCTGAGCCTTTATTTGTATTGCAAACCGATACCGATAATAATTTAATTTACACCGGACAAGGAGATGATCATATAGGGCTTTATAGAAACTGCCTAAAAATAAATTCATCCGATGTGAGTTGGATAGAGCCGAATAAAGCTATTGTCGAAAATTCAATTCTACATTTAAAAGCAAGAGTTAGATATCGGCAACCCTTGCAGGATGCAATTTTGATTAATACAGGATCTTCTCATTTTTTATGGTTTACCAAAGAACAACGTGGAATTACTTCCGGTCAGTTTGCGGCTTGGTATATGGATGAGGAATTGTTAGGGAGTGGTGTGATTTGTTAAAACCTACTATTTTAGTATTTTTGTTAAAAAAGATTAGAGATGAATATACAATCTGAAAAGTTGGGTTTAATTGAATGGATTTCAAAAATCAATGATTCAACAATAATTGAGAAGCTAAGAAAAATTCATGATGAATATGCAAATGCTCCTGATTGGTGGGAAGAAATTTCGACTGACGAGAAGGAATCTATACAGCGTGGGTTGAAAGATATTGAAGAAGGGTGAGTTCATTTGCATGAAAAAGCAAAAGGTATTTATGAAAAATACTTATAAGCTCATATGGTCAGATGAAGCATTAGAAGGACTTAAAGAAATTTTTAACTATCTATAATATAATTTTTCAGAAAAGGATGTTAAAATATTTGCATTGAAACTGGATAAACAGCTCAGCCTTATTGTTACAAATCCAGAAATTTTTCCATTATCTTCAAAGTCCAAAATTATTAGAAAATGTTTAGTCGCAAAATTAACATCTATCTATTTTGCAATAAGTTATGATACCATCATGTTGATTTCTATAAGAGACAACAGAAAAGCCACAAAAAATCAAAAATAATATTTAAATGTTGGTAGGATGACTATTGGCAATGGGTCTCTGATAAATTAAGGATGAGCTTGGGCATTCAAGGTGATTTGTTAATTCAACCTCTCTATTGCCAACTCTGCCACGGTTTGGCCAATGCTCAAAGATGATGTAGCTGCCGGCGAAGGGGCATTCAAAATATTTATGTTTCCAGGTTTTTCTCCAATTTTAAAATCATCTAAAAGTCCGCCTGTTCTATCGCATGCTTGAGCTCTAACCCCTGAACCGGCTGGAATCAAATCGTCTTTTTGAATATTGGGAACCAATTTTTGAAGGGCTTTTGTAAATGCCGATTTGGAAAAAGATCGGTAGTATTCGCCTAATCCCGTTTTCCAATATTTCATTGCTACTTTTCTAAATCCCGGCCAACTTAAACTTCCCCAAAGTTCCTTGAGGTTAAGGTCTGTTTTTTTGTAACCTTCTCGCTTAAATGCAAAAACTGCGTTGGGCCCTGCCTCTACGCCGCCGTCTATCATTCGCGTAAAGTGAACCCCCAAAAAAGGAAAATTAGGATCGGGCACCGGATAAATAAGATTTTTTACCAAATGCTGTTTCTCGGGTTTTATCATATAATACTCTCCGCGGAAAGGGATGATTCGTGTATCAAGATTTGAATCATTAAATTGCGCAACCTTATCGCTATATAACCCAGCACAATTTATTACTAATTTGGCAGTTACCTTTTTACTTCCACTTTTTATATTGCACTTATTTTCATTTAGATCAATGCCCGACACTTTATAATTAAGTAGAATTTCTCCTCCTGCATTTTTTATCTTTTCTGCCAATACTTCACACACCTTGGCATAGTTTATTATTCCTGTTTGAGGAACAAATAAACCTTTTATTCCATTGCAGTTAGGCTCCTTATCCTTAATCGCCGATTCATTAAGTTTAACAATTCCGATCAAGCCATTTTCTACGCCTCTTTCGTATAACTTATCCAATTGGATTACTTCCGTTTCGGAGGTGGCCACTACAATTTTACCACACAAATCATAGGGTATTTTATTTTCATCACAAAATTCCAAAAGCATTTTATACCCTTGAATACAATTAAGGGCCTTTAAGCTTCCGGGTTTGTAATACAATCCACTGTGTATTACGCCGCTATTATGACCTGTTTGGTGGGCCGCCACTTTATTTTCTTTCTCTAAAACCACCAATTGTAACGATGGCTTTAAGCTTAAAATTCTGTATGCGGTTGCTAGCCCAACGATTCCTCCTCCAATTATGGCTATATCGTACTTGTCTGACATTGTGCAAAAGTAATTAAAGCCCCCTAACCCCCAAAGGATGTATTAACAAAGCTGCAGATATAAACTAATAAAATAAACAGATTCTTTATCTTTGCGTTTCTATTTTTATGACCACAAAAGAGAAACTTCAGGAAACCTTATCCAAACGAATCATGGTAATTGATGGTGCTATGGGAACGATGATTCAAAAGTACAAATTGACTGAGGAAGACTATCGTGGCCTACGATTTAAAGATCATCCACAATCTGTGAAAGGCAATAACGATCTTTTGGTTTTAAGCCAGCCACAAATTATTGCCGATATCCATAGGGATTTTTTAAAGGCGGGAGCCGATATAATCGAAACCAATACCTTTAATGCCAACTTATTTAGCATGGCCGATTATGGAATGGAAAATCTTGTGGCGGAAATAAATCTGGAAGCAGCAAAAATTGCCCGTAAAGTGGCCGATGAACAAACGGCCTTAACTCCCGACAAACCACGATTGGTAGCAGGAGCTATCGGACCAACAAATAAAGCGGGTTCCTTGTCGCCGGATGTGAATAATCCAGGATATCGATCGGTAAATTTTAAGGATTTAGTAGCTGCTTATTCCGAACAAATACATGCTTTGATTGATGGAGGTGTAGATTTGTTATTGGTTGAAACCGTTTTTGATACCCTTAATAGTAAAGCGGCCCTGTTTGCCATCAATTCGATTTTTGAAGAGCGAGAAATTGAATTGCCAATTATGGTAAGTGGAACAATAACCGACGCAAGCGGACGAACCTTAAGTGGCCAAACTCCCGAAGCATTTTATATTTCGATAAGCCATGCTGGTTTGTTTAGTGTTGGGTTAAACTGCGCATTAGGCGCTGCGCAGATGCGCCCTTTTATTGAAGAAATATCGGATGTAGCCGAATGTTATGTGAGTTGCTATCCAAATGCTGGTTTGCCTAACGAATTTGGCGAATACGACGAAAGTCCTGAACAAATGGCTGCAGTGATAGACGATTTTGCTAAAAGTGGTTTTTTAAATATTGTTGGGGGATGTTGCGGAACAACCCCTGATCACATCAAGGCTATTGCCGAAACTGTAGCTAACTATGCGCCACGAAAATTGCCAACTTTGGTAGGATAATCGTCGATTACTTACGCCGGTATTTCTAATTTTTACCTTTATTGATGGCTTTGGCTTTCAAGGATTTTCAACAAATCCCCCTCCAACGAACGGATAGGTGTTTCGACGATGCGCCCAATTTCCTTTTCAGAATAATCGTAAATAATAAATGTAGGCACGCGTTTAATGGCATATTTTTCTTTCAAAAAAGATTCGCACCCTAAGCATTCTTTATTTTTATCGACCATAAAAAGCGTAAGGTTGAGCGTCGAAAAATTAATTTTTTTTAAAATTTTTATAAACCGTGGCACCTGTGTTCTGGTATCGCTGCACCACTCCCCTCCAATTATTGCTATTTTGTAGGCATTGTATTTCGAAATTGAATCTGTTGTGCTTGACTCTGGGCTGTAATTGGCAAATTCGGCTTTCATCCATTTTTCTTTTTGCAGTTCTTGAATAGTGAATGCACCTATTTTATAGGGTTGTTTTGGTTGAACATTGACCGTCTTGCAAGCCATAAAACAAACTAGACTGAGAGGTATTAAACTTTTATAGAGGTTCACTATTTTAGTATAAGATTTTGAAATTGACTTTGTAAAAGTAATATTTGTTGCTCGATAGACGTATGTCAAAAAATATCAAAACCAAAACCCATCCACAAAAAAAATCGAAAGATTATTTTTTACCCTTTCTATTGCTTCTTACCTTTATCGTTTTTGTAAAAAGCCTCTCCTTCGATTTATTAAATTTTGATGATAATGAATATTTTCAAAACTACCCTGAGGTCTTAAGTTTACAGTTTTCGTCTTTACAAAAATACTTTTCAAGCTATTATGTATTGATGTATCAGCCTTTGCCCATTTTAAGTTTTGCCTTAACCTATTCCTTTTTTAAGCTCGACCCTACGGCTCATCATGTTATAAATCTTGGGTTTCATCTCCTTAATATTTATTTAATTTATCAGCTTGTAAAAACGTTTTCGGACAATGTTTTTGTGATAAGAAGTGTAGCCTTTTTGTTTGCTCTGCATCCGCTTGCCGTGGAGGCGGTGGTATGGTTTTCGTGCCGTAGTAGCGGAATGTATGTTTGTTTTTATTTGCTTGGCTTGCTTTCGTATATACGCTATCGCAAAACCGATCATAAAAATGCTTTATATTTATGTGGCTTGTTTTTCATTCTTTCCTTATTGTGCAAAGCCCATGCGGTTACCTTTCCATTAACCTTAATTGTAATGGATATTTTTCTATTTAAAATTGCTATTGGCAAACGATTAATTCTTAATAAACTTCCGTTCTTAGGCTTATCCTTACTTTTTGGAATTATTACCTTATTAAATAAAGATACCGCCAATAATATTTCATTTGGGTCGGTCAATTATTCGCTGATTGATCATTTTTTCTTACTTAACTATGAGCTTATATGGTATTTCATAAAAATTATAGTTCCATTTAATTTATCGCCTATTGTCGTTTATCCATTAAAACTAAATGGGTATTTGCCTTACGAATATTACCTATCGCCTTTGCTGCTTATTTCGCTATTTATTTGGTTGTATTGCAATTATAGAAAACACAGCTATTTGCTGCTTGGAATGTTCTTTTTTTTGGCGGCGCTTTCGGTTAGTCTTCAAATTTTACCCTCACGTCAAGTAATAGTTGCCGACCGATATGGCTATTTGGCCAATGTGGGCTTGTTTTTTATAATTGCCAGTGGACTTGCCGATTGGAAAGAACAAAAATTTAAATGGCTTAGGCACTTCAAATTCAATATGTTGTATGTAAGATTGCTGGCCATTGTCCTTGTCTTTTTAAGTTGGCGACAGATTGATACATGGCAAAATAATGAAACCTTAGCGACTCGAATCATTGATGCAAACCCCCCAACCGACTATATAGGGCGCGCTTATGGAATAAGAGCTAATTTTAAAAAGGAGAAGAACAACGACGCCTTAGGCGCATTGGCCGATTACAAAATTGCATTGCAGCTCGACACCAACGATTGGATAGCCTATTATCAATCGGGAGTACTTTATAAAGGTTTGGGCGATGAAAATGAAGCGATTAAATACTATGAGAAAGCCTATAGAAAAAATAAAGTTTCACCCTTTCCTCTTACCGACCTAGGGGTGCTATATTTCGAAAATAAAAACCATGCCAAAGCGCTATGGTATGCCGATTCGGCCCTAAAAATTGACCCATTGTTTCATAAAGCGCTAAATCTAAAAGCCGTGGCTCTATTAAATATGGGGAATGCTGTGGATGCCGAAATCTATTTTACAAAGGCCATCGAATCGCAGCCCGATTATACTGAGGCCATAAAAAACAGGGGCATTGTTAGGCTAAATAATTTAAACAATAAATCGGGGGCTTGCCTTGATTTCAGAAAAGCAGCTGAGTTAGGAGAGCCTGGTATGGATCAAATATTAAACGAATATTGCAAGTAATATAAAGTGAAAATAATCCGTTTTTATATTGAAACAATAATTTTATATTTGCAGCCCTTTAAAAAAGGTGCGGTAGCTCAGTCGGTAGAGCAAAGGACTGAAAATCCTTGTGTCGGCGGTTCGATCCCGCCCCACACCACTTTTACTCCCGTCGTTTTTAAAATGACGGGATTTTTTTTACCAAACCATGCGGCCTAAAGTTTCAATTGTCATATTAAACTACAATACCCGGCATTTTTTAGAAAAATTCCTCCCGGGTGTATTGGCCACCGATTATGAAAATTTTGAAGTGATTTTGGCCGACAATGCTTCCAAAGATGATTCTATCGCGTTTGTAAAATTGCATTTCCCAGATGTTTCAATAATTTCACTGCCTCAAAATTATGGATTTGCTGGAGGCTATAACCGAGCTCTTGAAAACGTTAAAGCTGATTATTTTGTACTTCTCAACTCGGATGTTGAGGTACCGAAAGATTGGTTGAAGCCCATGGTGCTTTTGGCCGAACGCAATTCGAATGTAGCTGCTATACAGCCTAAATTGCTCGATTATAAGGACAAAACAAAATTTGAATATGCCGGCGGTTCGGGCGGTTTTATAGATAAATACGGATACCCTTTTTGCAGGGGAAGATGGTTTAATTACTTAGAAACCGACCAAAAACAATACGACGATTCCCGTGAAATATTTTGGGCTACCGGTGCGTGTTTCCTTATTAAATCGGATTGCTGGAAACAAATGGGCGGCTTGGATGAAGATTTTTTTGCCCATATGGAAGAAATAGATTTGTGTTGGCGCTTGAAAAATGCTGGATTCAAAATAATGGTTTGCCCTCAAAGTGAGGTTTACCATGTAGGAGGCGGTACTTTGCCTGTAGGCAATCCCCGAAAAACCTATTTAAACTTTAGAAATGGCTTATTTTTATTATGCAAAAACCTACACGGATCGGTGCTTTTGAAAACACTTTTTATTAGGCTTTTGTTGGATGGATTGGCAGGGATAAAATTTTTAACCGAATTTAAATTCCAAGAAATCGGAGCGATTATAAAAGCCCATATTGCTTTCTACTCCAAAATGCGGTATTGGTTTAATAAACGAAATCAAGTTCCATTGCAATCAAATCAACTCACAGGTATTTATCAAAAAAGCATGGTTTTTGATTTTTATCTGAACGGGAAACGGAAGTTTTCGGAAACGGATTTATAAATTCGTCTCTGGCGTTTTGGAACATGCAATTTAAGGTGTGGCGGGATATGAATTAATAAAAAATTCAATGGCCAATTTATACCCATCCAAGCCCAAACCCGAAATATTTCCTTTACAGGCTCCCAGAAGCAAATCATGGTGACGTGCCGTTTCGCGATTATATATATTAGAAACATGAATACCTACAACCGGCGTTTGAATAGATTTAACCGCATCGGCAATGGCTACGCTGGTATGGCTATAGCCTCCGGCGTTCAACAAAATGCCATCCAAAATAAAGCCCCATTCCTGAATTTTAGTAATTAACTCACCTTCTATATTGCTTTGAAAATAAATCAATTCAGCCTTATCTGTAAATCGCTTTTGAAGGTCGTTAAAATACGCTTCAAACGATTTATTGCCATAAATCTCCGGTTCGCGTTTGCCCAATAGATTAAGATTGGGGCCGTTTATGATTCCTATTTTTTTCAAAACACTTCAAATTATTAACCAACTATAGAACTAAAGTCTATTCTATCGCTTTTTATGGAGTCATCAAGCCAGATTTGCATTTGCTCTTGTGTTACTTTATGGCCAGGTAAACCCAATTTTTCAGAAATTATTTTTTCCGGTATTATGGGTACTAAGTGAACTCCCATTTTTATTATGGCATTAATCGTTTCTTTGCCTTTCAAGGTTTCTTCATTTATATCAAGCACATATTTCATAAAGCAAAGTTATCAAAAAGATGGTAATATTTATTTTGATAGCATTAACCCAAAAGATTAAGGCTGTGGCCGTTTATGATTCCTATTTTTTAGTGTATTAAAATTGTTACTTTATACTACATTTTATTTATTACACATTATTTTGCTGTAATTCTTAAGTACTTTAGCTCACTTTCCAATGCTTCCATTTTTATGAACAACTCTTTTTGAGTTGCTAATATTTGTAAAATGCTCTGCTTAAATTCCTGCAGAACCTCCTCAACTCCTATGAAAGGAGATATATTGTCATTAAAATTGTCAAAATATTCTTTCGATACTTCAAGCACCTGCAGTATCCTGAATAGTTTTTCTTCATCAATAGTCTCTTTATGTTCTATATCTGAATAGGCTTTTTGCGATTTGCCAAGCTTTAGAGCTATATAGCCTTGCGAAATTTCTTTTCGCGTTCTGATTTTTCGAAGTTTTGCGCCGTGGTTCATAATCAATAAAGGGTATAAGTTAGAAGTAAAAACTACTAAAGTAGAAGTTTTATTGCTTGATATGTTCAAAAATAATACTTTTCCTTTGTTATTGAATTCGAATACAAAAAAAAGGAAG
>CAMDXE010000093.1 GCA_945878925.1 Chitinophaga pinensis | reverse complement strand
CTCCAGCCAATTTTAATAAAGACCAAAAGAGGTATCAATTCTAAGGCACAAAAATACAGAATATTGTAAAAAATAGAACCTCCAAAAAATTGAATAAACAATTGAAAAAATTTAAAGGCTCTAAATAAGAGGTAAATTAACATCAAAATCAAAAACCCTAAGACCAAACTATTGTGCCATTCGGGGTACTGAATATAGTATATAACCATAAACAAGGGCAAGGTAAGCAGGGTTGTAAAATAGCCTAATCCTATGGTGCATTTTACTAATAAAATTGGAAGGTCATGGATTTGTAAAATATTTAAAGCCAGATATTGGAAAAAGAATTTACACAGGTAGATGATAGAAATAAGAAAGAAAAGCAAAATAAAAAAGAGCAGGGTGCTTTCAACAAATTGATAATCGGTGCCGCGCAAAAAATAATAAACCCAAAAAGAAATAATGAGGTTGTGCACGGCCAATCCTATGATTTGATGAATGTTGAATTCATAAAACGACCTATCGGTTGCTTGGCCCAAAACCCCAACATGCAAAAATCCTAAAATGGATTGATCGTGTTTTTTTTCGTTAATATTTCGATTAATGCCTGCCAAAAAAAACGTTAAACAGCATACTATAAAAACCCATAACTCGGAGCTGTGTTTGCGCTGACTGGAGAGCGGAGGAACCGAAAAACTATCGGCTACCGAATCTTTTACAGCTGCGGTATCTTTAATTGGCATTGCAACCTGGTGCTTGACCGTATCTATTACAACCGTGGTGCTTGAGTCGGCAAAACTCATTGTCAACGCGCCAAAATAAAAAAGGATGCTAAAAATATACTTCATGCCCTATTTAAAAATAATTGATAACCCCAAAGTGCACTTTCGCGTTTTTAAAATCTATTGGATTATACTTCGATTTCCCCAAAGCCACACTTAGGTTAAAAATACCATTACGCGTTTCTAAATTAATGCCGCCCCCAAATCCATAGGGCAAGTCACTCGGTATTGCGCCTTGTCGTTTGCTTTGATCCATATAATAAGCAGTATTACCGAACAGTCTAGCGTAAGAATTTTCGGAGAGCAAATAACGTATTTCTGTAGCAATTATCGCAACTGTACTAGCAAATAAGGATTGCTCATTAAATCCATTTAACGATTTATTGCCCCCAAACCTGTATAACTCATTTAAATAAATGGCTGGAGAAATAAGATGATAGCCATTAAGCTCGGTGTATAAAACAAATTTTTTTGCAATTTCTATCGGTTTAATAAATTTGTACTGTACCAAGGTTTGATACGAAACAAGAGGTATGGAATCGTAAACCGTAAAATACTGAGCTGACGTGCTGTTATAAAATTTAACTGCATTTATTCTAATGTCTTTTTCTATTTGGCGTTTGAACACCGAAAGGGTTGCCATGGCAAAATACCCCTTGCTGGGACACAATCGATTGTCCAAATTTTGTTTAGTAAAGGCCAAGCCATACCTATTGGATTTCATGGCCGTTAAATTTCCTAGTTTACGCTTGTTTCTTATGCCATTGGTGTCGGCAAACAACAAATTCGTATTTTTCTGTTCATAAAATAGGCTAACATGATCTAATCCCGAAAACAAATACTGGGCGCCTAAACCATAGCGAGTTTCGGTATAGGTTGTATCGTATTTTAAAAAATCAAGGTTCATTTGCGCTCCTATACTTTGATTAAAAATATAAGGTAAGGTTAGTTCGGCATTTAAGGTTTGGCTTTGGGCTTTAAAGCTTTGCCAATCTAATTTTACGCTTTTGCCTGTGCCTTTAAGGTTCCTTAAATCGAGATGAAACTCGCCAGTAACCAATACATTGGCGGGGTTAGCATTGCTTGCATTTGGCGAAAATCCAATGAGTCCATCCAGTCTATCTATTTTTCTTTTCTTAAGGTTTAATAATATAATGGCTTTGCGTCCAACAAAAAACACTTGCGGTTTGCTTTGCATAACGGTTAAAGGCAGTTTTTTTAATTTAGCGTTTAGCAAGCTCACAATGCTTTCACTATAAGGTTGCCCTGGCCTAAAACCGAGGTAGTGGTAAAGAAATTTTTTGGTAAGGGCCTTGTCGCCATAAAGGGCTAGGGTGTCGAAAGTTATCTCAATATTTTTTTCGAAATAAAGTGTCCCAGAAATAGTGTCGTTTCGCACCACCAACGAATCCCAATAAAAATAAGCAAAAGGATGACCATTATTTTCGAAATGCGACAAGGTGAGGCTCATCGAATTTTTAAGGGCATCTAAAGCCACAAAACCCTTGGTGGCCTTTTCAAAATGAAATTGGTTGCGCAAAGGTTCGGCTAAATATTTATACGACAGCTTGCCCCAATTAAATCGTTGGCCAATATAAAATGAAACCCAAGCGGTATCCTTGTTTATTATAATAGTATCCACCGAAGCAATAAGAAATCCAAGATTCATCATTTGGCTAACCATTTTGTTGGCTTGGTGTTGGGCTCCATTTCTATCGGCCACAATTTTTTCAAATTGAATACCTGATGGCAACGAATCGCTAACTAAAAAATGAAGATTCGTTTGAGCAATACTGCTTGCCAAGGGACAAAGGCAAATGAAGATAATGATGGCCGCTCTTATCATTGGATAGCTCAAAAATAGAACGATTTTTTTAACTTTTAAATTAAACGATACTTCTCATTGGCTTTAAAGTATCCAACAAGCTAAATAAATGCTATTAATCATTTCTGACTTCTTAGGATAATTCAAAGGCTTTGCGAATGATTTCGGCTTGCTCTTTGGCATGAACCGAAGCAAATCCTGTGGCTGGCGTGCTGCTGCTTTCGCGACTTATTCTATGCAGTTTTACAGGCCAGTCGTAGCGAAATAAATGAAGCCATGCCCCCATATTTTTCGGTTCCTCTTGGACCCAATAAAAATCGGCCGAGCTGTATTTGGCAAAAACTGCCGCCAATTGGGTTTGAGGCATTGGATATAGCTGCTCTACTCTTACAATTGCAATATTTTTGATCTTTTCGGCTATTTGCTTGGCCAACAATTCATAATAAATTTTCCCTGAGCAAAGAATGACTTTTTTCACCTCAATGGCTTTAACCGATTCGTCGTCAATTATTTCCATAAAGCGTTTCGTGCTAAAATCGGCAAGTTTGCTAATACACAAAGGATGACGCAGCAAAGATTTGGGAGTCATTACCACAAGGGGGGTTCTAAAATCTCTATGCATTTGCCGGCGCAAAGCATGAAACAAATTTGCAGGAGAACTTGGATTAATAACTTGAATATTTCCATTGGCACTCAATTGCAAAAAGCGTTCTAATTTGGCCGACGAATGTTCAGGGCCTTGGCCCTCGTATCCATGTGGCAGAAGCATTACCAAACCGCTCGAAAATTTCCACTTGGTTTCGCCACTGCAAATAAATTGATCGATCATAATTTGAGCACCGTTGGCAAAATCGCCAAATTGAGCTTCCCATACGGTGAGTGTTTCGGGAGCCGATACACTATAGCCGTATTCGAAACCCAAAACGCCATACTCGGATAACAAAGAATTGTAAATTTCAAATTTCCCTTGCTTAGGCCCAATGTGGTTTAATGGACAAAATTCCTGTTCGGTATCTTCTTTTTTAATTACGGCATGCCGGTGGCTAAACGTACCTCGCTCAACATCTTGACCCGACATACGCACGGCAAACCCCTCTGATAACAAGGTGCCATACGCCATTAATTCGCCCATGGCCCAATCGTAGGCATCGTTCTTAATCATGGCTTTGCGATCGGTAAAGAGATTTAATACTTTTTTAATAGGATGATTTTTTTCGGGGATGTCAGTAATTTTTTGTGCGATCTCTAAAAAATCATTCGCCTTAACTGAAGTATCAGGCGACTGTTCGAAATCTTTGAACTCAGATTTTCGATAATTGGCCCAAATGTTTTTTGGCAACAAATTTGATTTTACTTTTTTATCCGCCCTCACAAAATCCAATTTTTCCTGAAGCAGGGTTTTAAAATTACGCTCCATTTCTTTGGCAAGTTCTGCCTCTATGCTTCCTGCTTCGGTCAATTTGCTTGAATAAATTTGTCGTGGATTATCATGTGCCGAAATAGCCTTGTACAATAAGGGTTGGGTAAATCGAGGCTCATCGCCTTCATTGTGTCCATACTTGCGATAGCCCAATAAATCGATAAATACGTCCTCGTGGTATTTTTGGCGGTATTCGACGGCCAAGGTCATAACATATACAATGGCTTCGGCATCGTCGGCATTCACATGAAATACCGGGCATTTTGTTACCTTAGCCACATCGGTGCAATAGATTGACGAACGTCCATCTTGATAATTTGTAGTAAACCCAACTTGATTATTGGCAACAATATGAATGGTTCCACCAACATTATAGCCATCTAATCCGCTCATTTGTACCGTTTCATAAAGTATGCCTTGGCCAGAGATAGAGGCGTCGCCATGAACCAAAATACTTATAACGGCATTGGTATTATTTTGATAATTGGCATCCAATTTTGCCCTTGCCATGCCTTTTATAACGGTATCTACCGCCTCTAAATGCGAAGGATTCGGACTTAATTTTAAGTTTACTTCGCATCCGTTGGCAACCTTCACCTTGCTACTATAGCCCATGTGATATTTTACATCGCCTTCAAACACAGCATCCACGTATGCTTTACCTTCAAACTCCGAAAAAATTTCTTCGTACGATTTTCCTAAAATATTTGCCAATACATTTAGCCTACCCCTATGAGCCATTCCAAGCACAAATTGCTTGGCTCCTGAATTAGCCCCAACGTTTAATACAGTATCAAGGGCAGGAATTAATCCTTCGAGCCCCTCCAATGAAAATCGTTTTTGACCAATATATTTTGTATGTAAAAAATTTTCGAATACTGTGGCTTGATTAAGCTTTTCTAAAATCCGTCGTTTTTCGGCAAGGCTCAAATCGGGGGTATTGCGCCTACTTTCCATTCGGTCTAAGAGCCATTTTTTCTTATCGGGATCAAGAATATACATAAATTCGGCCCCAATATGACCGCAATAGGTTTGCTCCAAACAACTTATTATTTCGCTAAGTTTTGCAGGGCCAAGCCCAATTTCTATTCCCGCATTAAACGATTTATCTAAATCGGATTCTGTCAATCCAAAATTCTTATAGTCTAAAGTTGGCGAATATTCGCGACGCTGTCTAACCGGATTGGTCTGGGTAAATAAATGCCCTCGGGTTCGATAACCCGAATTTATTAAATTTAGAACATTAATTTCTTTGAGCATATCTTCCGATACCGGCTGCGACGATATGCCCTGGCTTTGAAGCGCCAGATCGAACCCTTCAAAAAACTTTTGCCATCCAAAATCTACCGAATTTTTTTGAATTTGATATTGTTTGTAGAGGGCTTCGATGGAGTTTACATCTGCATTTGAAAGATAAGAATGGTCGATCATAAGTAAGGCTGCAAAGGTAAGATAATTTGAAGATTTGATAATTTGAAAATTTGAAGATTATTTGAATGCGGAAAAGGCAAGTATAGATTGTTAAAAACCCTTCATTATTTAACAAAGCTTTTTATCCTATCTTCGCCCATTAATTTTAAAACTACTTAGTAGAAAAATATATGGGATGTGGATCATGCGGAACAACAACGGGCGGCAGCCCAAAAGGGTGCAAGAGCAATGGCTCGTGTGGCACCTCGAGTTGCAATAAACTTAACACCTACGATTGGTTTAAGGATATCGACCTACCCGAAAATTACACGCCCTTTGATATCATCGAAATTCGATTTAAAGGCAGTAGAAAAGAGTTTTTTAAAAATGCCAATAACCTAGAATTATATACAGGCGATGCGGTGGTTTTAGAGAGCGATTTGGGCCACGACATTGGCCACGTTTCGTTAACAGGCGAACTGGTAAGGCTACAATTGCGCAAAGCCGAACTGACCGAAAACAGCCCAAGCATCAAAAAAATATACCGGGTAGCGAGCGAGGCCGACAAAGAAAAATACACCGAATTTAAAGCCAAAGAACCCTCAACCCTGGAGCGCGCACGAACCATTGCCCTCGAGCTAAAGTTGGAAATGAAACTTAGTGATATTGAGTTTCAGGCCGATGGCAAAAAAGTTATTTTCTTTTACACAGCCGAAGAAAGAGTCGATTTCAGGGAATTGATTAAACGCTATGCCAACGATTTTAAAACACGCATCGAAATGCGTCAAATTAGCTACCGCGAAGAAGCAAGTCGCTTGGGTGGAATAGGATCGTGTGGGCGCGAATTGTGCTGCAGCACCTGGCTTACCGATTACAAAATTGTAAACATATCGGCCGCTCGATTCCAAAATTTAAGCATTAACATGCTAAAACTTTCGGGGCAATGTGGACGCTTAAAATGCTGCCTGAACTACGAATTAGATACCTATATGGAATCGTTGGGCACTTTTCCGGGTACCGAAAAAGTAATAGTCAACACAAAAATCGGTACGGCAAGCCTTCAAAAAATTGATATTTTAAAGAAAATGATGTGGTTTTCGTATCAGGACAAACCAGGCGATTGGATTCCAATTGCTGCCGATAAGGTAACCGAAATTATTGAAAAAAATAAACGAGGCGAACTTCCCGAAACTTTGGTTGACCGACCTTTGGGCGCCGAAATAATGTCGAAAACATCGTATAAAGTTGACGACATGCTCGAAGATTCGAGCATTACACGCTTGGAGCATAAAAATAAATCGCGCAACCAAGGCGATAGAAATTTTAGAGACCGAAATAAATCCGACAATCGCCCCTCAAATAATAATCAAAGGAACCGCCCAAATCAAGAACGAACGGCCAATCCCAATGCTCAAAACGAACCTAATGCCAATAAGCCTTGGAATGCAGGCGCTAAAAACACAAACCGAAACGATAGGCCACGAAATCAAAATCAAAATAGGCCGCCCAATTCAAATACCAGAGATGGCCAATCGCGAGCGCCTCAATCGCAGCAACCTCGATCGCCTAATCCATCGAACAGACCTCCTACAAACCCTAACAGTGGCCAGGATCGGAAACCCGAGCTCTAATATTTTTTTATACCAAAACTTACCAATACACGCCTTGCTTAAGTTTGGCGCCATGAATGTAGATAAGTCTCCACTCTAACCAAGGACTGAATCTTCTTTTTTTGGAAAAACAGTAAGCTCCGAATCCTTTGCTTTTTTTGAAGATTTTTGCTTCAAAATATTTAAATAGAATAGCAAAAATGCCTCCCTAAGAATTCTTATTTTTGAAGGATACTTAACCATTCATAAAACATAAAATGAGCAATTCAGATATAAGTCAATGTCCGTTTCACAATGGGCAAATGAAAGCCCCTGCAGGCACAGGCACTTCAAACAAAGATTGGTGGCCCAACCGATTAAATTTAGGCATACTTAGGCAACATTCATCCTTGTCGAACCCTATGGATCAAGGATTTAATTATGCCGAAGCATTCATAACCTTAGATTTTAAGGCCATCAAAAACGACATTTATACATTGATGACCGAATCACAAGCATGGTGGCCCGCCGACTATGGCCATTATGGTCCATTATTTATTCGAATGGCTTGGCACAGTGCTGGCACCTATCGGATAGCTGATGGACGTGGCGGTGCAGGCACTGGCAATCAACGTTTTGCTCCTATAAACTCTTGGCCCGATAACGGCAATTTAGATAAAGCGCGTTTTTTACTTTGGCCTATTAAGCAAAAATATGGAAACAAAATTTCGTGGGCCGACCTTATGATTTTGGCAGGTAATTGCGCTTTAGAATCTATGGGTTTCAAAACCTTTGGGTTTGCTGGTGGCCGTGCTGATATTTCGGAACCCGAACAGGATATAAACTGGGGCAACGAAAAAGAATGGTTAGGCGATAAGCGCTATACAGGCGTTAGAGATTTAGAAAACCCATTGGCAGCCGTACAAATGGGTTTGATTTATGTCAACCCACAAGGACCCAATGGTCATCCTGATCCATTAGCTTCGGCAAAAGATATTAGAGAAACATTTGCTCGCATGGCCATGAACGACGAAGAAACCGTGGCCTTGGTAGCAGGAGGGCATACATTTGGCAAAGCCCATGGAGCCGCAAGCGATACCCACGTGGGCTGCGAACCCGAAGGCTCGGCCATTGAAGCCCAAGGCATGGGTTGGAAAAATAGTTTTGGCTCCGGCGTAGGCGGCGATGCTATTACCAGCGGCATCGAAGGTGCTTGGAAACCAAACCCAACAACCTGGGATAATGGATATTTTGAAACCCTATTTAAATACGATTGGATATTAACAAAGAGCCCGGCCGGCGCACATCAATGGATTCCAAGCGACCAAAGTGCAGCTAATTTGGTGCAGGATGCTCACCAACCCAATAAATTTCATGCGCCTATGATGACCACGGCCGACTTGGCCTTGAAAATGGACCCCATCTATGGACCCATCTCAAAGCGATTTTTCGAAAACTTCGATCAGTTTGCCGATGCCTTTGCCCGAGCATGGTTCAAATTAACCCACCGCGATATGGGACCTATTACACGCTATTTGGGCGCCGATGTTCCTAAGGAGGTTTTAATTTGGCAAGATCCGGTACCTATGGTAAAAAATGAATTAAACGATGGCGATATTGCTTTGTTAAAAGGTAAAATACTGGCAAGCGGTTTATCTGTTTCCGAATTGGTTTCCACCGCTTGGTCATCGGCTTCAACCTTTCGCGGCTCCGACAAAAGAGGCGGTGCAAATGGCGCTCGAATAGGCCTCGAACCCCAAATAAATTGGGAAGTAAATAACCCAGTACAGCTAAAAAAAGTGTTGGCTGTATTTAAAACGATTAAAAATGAATTTGCCGCAAATGGCAAATCGGTTGCTATGGCCGATATAATTGTATTAGGAGGATGTGCCGCTATCGAAAAAGCAGCCATGAATGCAGGCCATCAAATAAATATTCCATTTACAGCTGGTAGAGGCGATGCCATCATTGAACAAACCGATGTAGCCTCCTTTGCAGTTTTAGAACCCAAAGCCGATGGATTTAGAAATTATAAACAGACGAATTGTGTTTCGATTACCGAAGAAATGCTCATCGACAAAGCACAACTTTTAACCTTGACTGCTCCCGAAATGACCGTATTACTCGGTGGAATGCGCGTTTTAAATACCAATGCCGATGGCTCGAATCATGGAGTATTTACGAAACATCCCGAAAGCTTAACGCATGATTTTTTCATTAATTTGTTAGATTTAGGAACTATTTGGAAAGCAAGTACTGATACTGGTGAACTATTTGAAGGGCGAAGCCGATCGACGGGTGAACTAAAATGGACGGCCACCCGTGCCGACCTTATCTTTGGTTCGAATTCGGAATTGAGAGCCATTGCCGAAATTTACGCCAGCAGCGATTCGAAAGATAAATTTATAAACGATTTTATAAAGGCTTGGACCAAGGTTATGAATCTTGACCGATTCTAAGAATCAAAGTTTTAGACAACACATAGAACACAGAACCGATGGCTGAAAAAAAATCGAAACTGGCAGAAATAAAAACTAAGCCCACGTTGGACAGTGTTTTGGATTTTATTAATAAACTTGCCGACGAAACCAAGCGAAAAGACAGCTTTTTGCTTTTGGAAATGATGAAAAA
>CAMDXE010000092.1 GCA_945878925.1 Chitinophaga pinensis | reverse complement strand
ATATTCAGTTTCCGGTATTATTAGGTTTTGGAGATAATGATCCAATGAATTTTGAATGGAATCATTTAAGGCAATTTCGCTAGTTTGTTCTCCTTCTATATTCTCGTTTCTTCCCCCACCAAAAAGGATGCGATTTCCATAATTGCGGAAATAATAATAGCCTTGTTTGAAATGAAAAATACCCTTGAATTTTAAATTCTCAATCGGTTTTGTAGCCAACATTTGACCTCTTCCCGGCACTACATCCATATCCGGAAAAAATTGTTTCGAAAAAGCATTGGTCGTAAATACTAAGGTTTGGCAAGTGAATGTAGGCGATTCTGTGAGCCTATTGTGTTTTGCTCTTAGGTTACATCGGGTTCCTGTATCCTCAAAATCCAATACGTCCATACCGTTCATTATCATTACGCCCAGGCTTGTGGTGTATTGCCAAAGATTATACATAAGTAATCCAGAATCTACTTGTCCCTCACAACAATTGCTGATATATTGATTGATGCCTTTTGGATTAAAACCATAGTCTTGAACTTTTGACAGGTCGGTTTGAAAAGCATCGGTATGGAGTATGGGTTTTAAGTTTTTATTCATGGTTGCCAATTCATCCTCTTCAAAGGGTTCATCGTCGAACAAAAATTCTCCTCCACCCGAAGCGCTGTAGCCCATTTTTTGGGCACCCAATCTTTTTTTGTGCAATTCGAGGCCTCTAACCCGCATTTCGATGAGCGTTAAGGCTTTGTCTATGCCATTAGCTATAATATCCTCTCTTATTTCGGCAAAACTCCCAAAACACGCAAATCCAGCATTTCGGGTACTGGCGCCTAAGGGCCAAGAGCCTCGTTCTAATATTAAGACCTTTTTTTGAGGGTATTTTTCTTTAATGGCACATGCCGCCGAAAGGCCGTTTATCCCAGCGCCAACAATAATGACGTCGTGGTTCAAAAAACTATTTTTTTCCCAAAAACTCAGCATTGCCTAAAAAAACATGCCTATGCTAAGCCCGGTTAAGGGTTTAATGCCAAAATCGAAACCTTCGAAATCGGTACCCGATTCTGATTTGCTGGTAAAAATGTCAAAATTTTGAATTTGACTGGTTTCGGTGGTAAGGTTAGATTTTCCAATTTGATAAGCTATTATAAATTTAGCTTCGATGGACGTATAAAATTTTTGGCCAAACTTATAGGTAATGCCAATTGGGAGGCCAATTCCAAATGTATTTAATTTATTTTCATTTCTAATTTTAAGACTAACCCTCTGTTTGGTAGTGTCAAATCCACCGTTGCTTTGCAAAACAAAACCCTCTGCCGATTGGTACATATCGGCCATCATAAACATGAGGTCTAATCCATAAAAGTATGAAAAATTTGTTTTATCAATTTCATGATTTCGCTGCATCCCAACCATCAACCCATACTTTACATTTCTTCCCGGATTATAATGTAAAACGGTGTCCTGGTTGAAACTGCCAAAGGACCCCGCGTTATTAAAATTTCCTTTTCTATCCTTGCTATCCAATTTGCCATCTAATGCAAGCTGAACCCTGAGTTGATATTTACCAAATGTATATTTATAAAATAAGGCAGGCGCAACTGTTGCTTGGTTTTTAATAAGTAAGCCAGCCATATTTATCCCTATGTCCTGTACATGTTTGGTTTGTGCACTTGTGTTAATCCCAATACAAAGCAGCAATAGGCATAAAATTAGTTTAGGTTTCTTCTCCATGATTATTTTTTATTAAGCTGGAATTTTTAAAGCAGAGTCAATAAATTTAAGAATTTCTTTGCGCCCATATCCTTTTTCGGCCGACGATTGAAGGTAGGTTGGAAGTGTGTTCCATGTTTTGCTTAATTCACTACACATATTGGCCACATTTTGATCTACCAATTTGCCTTTGTCTTTATCGGTTTTGGTAAATATCAAAGCTATGGGAATGCCAGATGACCCACATTGAGCAATAAATTCCAAATCAATTTTTTGGGGAGGCAAGCGGCTATCTATTAATATAAATAAACAATAAAGGTTTTCACGTTTATGAACATAATTGGTAATTAAGCTATCAAATAGCTTTTTATCGCCTTTTGAAACGCGGGCATAGCCATAGCCGGGCAAATCTACCAGATTCCATTTTTCGTTGATCAAAAACTGGTTTATGAGTTTTGTTTTTCCGGGAGTTGACGATGTTTTGGCCAGATATTTATTATTGCATAACATGTTTATTAACGACGATTTTCCAACATTACTGCGTCCAATGAACGCAAATTCGGGCCTTGTTTCAAATGCCATCTGAGTGTATTCGGCATGCGATTTAGTAAAACGAGCGGATTGAATATCCATATAGCTTCCAAAGCTATATCAATAGACCTATATTTGCAAGCTTAATGGATGTAAAGCCGGATATAAAATCTCCAGAATCAAAAAAAAAACAAGTTGAACACATGTTTGACTCCATTAGCCCGCAATATGATTTTTTGAATCATGCTTTGTCAATGGGGATTGATAAAATATGGCGGCGTAAAACGATAGAGGCTTTAAGAGAATTACAACCCAAAAAAATTTTAGACGTAGCTACAGGTACGGGCGATTTGGCCATTGAAGCTTTGAGGCTAAACCCCGATTTGGTTATTGGAATTGATATTTCGGAAGGCATGCTTGCCATTGGAAACCAAAAAATTGCAAAAGCAGGTTTATCAAAGGTAAAACTCATCAAAGGCGATTCAGAAGATATTAATTTTCCTGATTTTGAGTTTGACGCCGTAACCGTTGCCTTTGGAGTGCGCAATTTTGGAAACCTTGAAAAAGGACTTTCCGAAATGTTAAGGGTCCTAAAAAAGGAGGGTCAAGTGGCCATTCTTGAATTTTCGAAACCTAAAGCTTTTCCATTCAAACAAGGATATGCCTTGTATTTTAATGCGATACTTCCCTTAATTGGTCGTTTGTTTTCGAAAAGCAATACAGCCTATACCTATTTGCCCCAATCGGTTAACGCGTTTCCGGATGGCAATGAATTTATAGGTATTATGACAAAATGTGGATACAAAAACTGCGTACAAAAACGTTTTATGTTTGGAATTTGCACCTTATATCTTGCAATTAAATAGGAAATGAAACGGACGCTAATCGCTTTAATGTGTTGTGTTTTGAGCCAAATAACAAGGGCCCAAATGAATGATCCACTCTATGATTTAAATCAAAAAGTACATTTTGGATTTGCAATTATCGGCACACAAGGGAAAATGAAATTTGAAAGGAGTCAAAATTTCTTTACCATCGACAACGATACAATAGATAAAATCACCTCCACAAATTTTCCTGGATTAGGCGTAGGAGGTATCATGAATTTTCATTTAAATGAATTTTGGGATTTAAGAACCATGGTTATTGTACAAGTTATGTCGCAACGCAATTTGACATATCATTACAAAGGGGGTGCAAAAAAAACGGCCATGTTGCAATCTACGTATTTCGAAATTCCATTATTGGTTAAATATAAATCGGAAAGGCACAAAAATTTTAGATGTTATGTTATTGGTGGCTTAGGGTATAGATATAATTTTACCAGCGATGCCGAAACACAACGCAGTTCATCAAAACCCATAGTGGGATTGCATCCCTCAACGTTTCATTACGATGTGGGTTTTGGCTTAGATTTATATTATCCCTACTTTAAATTTTCGCCCGAAATAAAGATTAGCAACGACATAGGAAGTGCTTTAATTACCGATAAATATAATTTTACAAGAACACTCGGCGGATTATATCCAAAACTTATTCAATTTTCACTTCATTTCGAGTAAATGAAGTTTACCTTACACAAAACCGACTCCCAAAGCAAGGCACGTATAGGGACTATCGAAACCGATCATGGGCCCATTCAAACGCCTATCTTTATGCCCGTTGGAACACAGGGCACGGTTAAAGCGGTAGATCAGCATTTTTTAAAAAAGGATATAGATGCCCCTATTATTTTAGGCAATACCTATCATTTATTTTTAAGGCCAGGAACCGATGTCTTGCAGCAAGCAGGAGGGCTCCATAAATTTATGAATTGGGATCGACCCATATTAACCGACAGTGGAGGTTATCAGGTTTATTCGCTTGCCGCAAACCGCAAACTTATCGAAGCAGGGGTTGAATTTAGAAGCCATATCGATGGAAGTAAGCTTTTGTTTACACCCGAAAATGTAATAGATACCCAACGAAAAATTGGCGCCGATATAATTATGGCTTTTGATGAATGCACGCCTTGGCCTTGCGATAAATTATATGCCGAAAAAAGCATGCATTTAACACACCGATGGTTGAAAAGATGCCAAGATCAGTTTCAAAATACTGAGGGCCTTTATGGCTATAAGCAAGCTCTGTTTCCTATTATACAAGGCAGTACTTTTTTGGACTTAAGAAAACAATCGGCCGAATATGTAGCAGCTATGGGCTGCCAAGGCAATGCCATAGGAGGCTTGTCGGTAGGCGAGCCCCATGAAGAAATGTATGCCATGACCGATTTGGTTTGTTCGATTTTGCCCACCGACAAACCTCGCTACCTTATGGGCGTGGGAACGCCAAGCAATATATTGGAGTGCATTGCGCTTGGCATCGATATGTTCGATTGCGTTATGCCCACGCGAAACGCGCGCAACGGAATGTTATTTACAAAAAATGGAACCATTAATATTAGAAACAAAAAGTGGGACCGCGATTTTAGTGCTATTGACGACCAACTAACTCCACATTATTCTAAGGCTTATTTACGTCACCTAATAGTGGCTAAAGAATACCTTGCCGCTCAAATTTCGAGCATTCATAACCTTAAGTTTTACAGTTGGCTAGTTAATACAGCACGTGAAAAAATAAATTCAGGAGAATTTGTAGCATGGAAATCGAGAATGGTGAAGGTGCTCGACCAAAGGTTATAAGAATCTTAGTACGAATTTATTATTATTATTATTATGTAATTTTGCAGCAATTCGTAAAAATACCATTATGAAAAATACTATTTTATTGCTTATGCTTGGTCTTAGCACCCAATTTGTAAACGGGCAGTCGACCGCAACTAATTTTAATGTGCAAGATTGCAACGCTATAACTCACGATTTTTATAGCGAATTGGATCAGGGTAAGGTTATTGTTTTAGATTGGATTATGCCATGTTCATCATGCCTTTTGCCATCTAAAACGGCTTACAACTTGGTTCAAAGTTATGCTACTGCCTATCCAGGAAAAGTAGTTCTCTATATAAATGACGATTATGCCAATACCAATTGCACTTCTATTAGCGGCTGGGTTGACAATAATGGGATGCCAAATAGCACTAAATTTTCGAGCGCGGCCATAAAAATGAGCGACTACGGTACCGATGGTATGCCAAAAATTATAGTTGTTGGGGGCAAAAATCACACCGTGTATTTTAATGAAAATGATTCAGAAGCGGGTAATGCTAACAAATTGCAAAATGCTATAAATAAAGCCATCGAAGAAACGAATGCCATTATCCATCCAAAAGCCGATAATTTATCGATATCTATAAACCCAAATCCGGCAGATTTTAAAGCTATTATTTCCCTGAATTTAAGCGTCCAAAAAACCTTTGATATTGAACTTTTGAATTACATGGGGCAAATTGTTTTGCCTATAGCCAATCAGCACTATTTTAGCAAGGGCGATACCAATTTTGAGTTTGATACCAGAGATTTGGCTTCAGGCTTTTATTTCATAAAAATTGGCGATGCCAATTCTTTTAAGCTACTTAAACTATCTGTTAGCCATTAATTAAAAATTTATGCACGGCTTACCCTATAAAGCACTCTTAATTTTTATTGGTATTGGCTTAAATTCCTTCAACCTCTTTTCGCAATGTTGTGCGGGTGGAAGTGGAAGTCCCATTGCAGGCGGGGCCTCTCAAGGAGTTTTGCAATTGAATCAGGTTGATTTTAATACCAATTATCAGCACATAGCTACTCGCAAATTTTTAAAAGGCGATGCTCCAACTAAGGGGTTTTTAGAAAATTATAAAAGCAATTATATTTACAATCGAATTGGCTATGGTGTATCGAAAGATTTTACCATGTACATCGAAACGGGCTATTTTGTAAATAAAACCCAAGTGACCCTTAATAAGGCACAAACTTTGGATGCTAAAGGATTTGGCGATCTTATTTTATTTCCAAGAATGACCTTAATCAATAAATCAAAAAAAAATAAAAAAACAGAGCTTACTTTGGGCATCGGTTACAAAATTCCTTTAGGCAAATACAACGATTCTTTTAAACAAGTGGAGCCATTTTCGGGCGAAATTTTTTATATAACAAAACCCTTATTGGTGCAACCCACCTCGGGGGCGCATGATTTGATTTTTTATTCGTTTTTTTTAAAAGATTTTACCAATATTCGATATTTCGCCAATGCCACTTATATTAAAAAAGGGTGGAACCCCTTGGGCGAAAAAATGGGAAATTATTTGAGCATTGGCGTTTTTGCCAGTAAAACACTTTTTCAAAGTGTGGGCATCTCGGTGCAAATACGCGCCGAATGGATTGACCAAATGAAGCTTAATAAAAACATTCTTCTTTATGCCTATCCAAATTATGATTACTTGGCCACCGGAAGCAAAAAGATTTTTTTTACACCTCAGATAAGCTACACTTACCAACGAAAACTTACAGGCTTTGTGCTTACCGAAATTCCATTGTATCAAAAAGTTAACCGAACTCAAATTGCGTCACAAACGCAAATAACGGCAGGCGTATCCTATCGATTCATGCTTAAATAGTCTTGCTTTTATTTGGGTTTAATACCCCTAAGGTCAATTCTTCTATTTTATAATAAAAGATTGCATCTTATCCATAAATTTGCCGATAGAATGAATCCTGTAGAATTAAAAGAACGAACCAAATTGTTGGGGCATACCTGCACCAAATTAGCCTTGCTACTACCATCTACCAATTTAATAGCCATTCATTTGCGAAACGAGTTATTGTCGGTTTCTATTGATTTGCCGGCAAAAGCCAGAGGCTTATTGGTGGGTCAATCGACGGCAAATTTTGTTAAAAAATTGAGTGAGTGTTCCGAATTGGCCGACCGTTGCGGATATATTCTCGAATTTATTGATGATGAAAAAATGATGGAATCTAATTTGGTTAGCCCATTAATTGAGGAATGCAACGAACTGATTGCAATTTTCTATTCGGCCTTCAAATCCGTTCAAAGCAAACTCGAATAGGCCCTGTTGATTAATCGGAAATAACCATAAGTATTGGATGCTTACAAAAATTGATTGGTATATAATCAAAAGTTTTATTGTGACCTTTTTGGTGGCCTTAGGACTTTTTACATTGATAATTATTGTATTTGACGTATCCGAAAAATTAGATGATTTTGTAGAAAAACAAGCGCCCATTGAAGCCATTGTCAAAGGGTATTATTTAAATTTTATACCCTTTATCATCAATTTATTTAGCCCTTGTTTTGTTTTTTTAACCGTTATTTTTTTTACGTCCAAGTTGGCAGCAAAGTCCGAAATTTTGGCCATGTTGGCTTCGGGTATTTCTTATAAGCGATTTTTGCGCCCCTATATACTAGTGGCTTTGGTTTTTGGAAGTTTGTCGTTTTGCCTCAATGCATGGATAATTCCTCGAAGCGACAAATTGCGTGTGGAATTCGAAAACCGATATATCCGAAATTTGAACGATGAGTATAAAGAAAATATTATTCGACAAATAAAACCGGGCGTAGTTATGTCGTTGGGCAATTTCAACCGCATGGATAGCTCGGGCTACAATTTAAATATCGAATGGATTGCAAAGGGTCAAATAACCAAAAAATTGACGGCCGAACGAATTAATTGGGTTCCTACAAAAAAAAGATGGAGGCTCTACAATTACCGATACCGCAGCATTTATGCCAATGGCCATGAAAAATTGAAAATGGGGGCTTTTATGGATACCTTAATTCCCTTTAATCCAACCGATTTTTTCAGGCGCGACGACGATGTTCAATCTTTAAACCTGAGTGAGTTGGATGCGTATATCGATTTGGAACAAATGCGTGGTACCGGACGGGCTTTTTTTTATATAACCGAAAAGTATAGGCGTTATGCTGCTCCATTTTCACTTATGTTGCTCACCTTTATTGGTGTTTGTGTTTCGAGTTCGAAAAAACGAGGAGGGATGGGCCTAAATTTAGCGGTGGGTTTATTTGTAAGTTTTGCCTATTTATTTTTAATTCAATGGTTTATTTCATACGGTTCAAACGGTAGCATGCCTCCGGTATTGGCTGTGTGGTTGCCAAATTTAATCTTTATGCCTATAGCACTCTATTTTTATGATACAGCTCAAAAATAAAATAATGTTTAAAATTTTGGTCTTGGCCATTGGTTTTGCTTTGTCGACAAACCTGGCGGCTCAAAATATTTTTGCAGTTCAAAATAATCAAAAAATTTGGGAGGCCAAGGATAGGCACGACCTTGTTTATACCGATTTGATTTTAAATAAAGGAAAAGATTCTCAAAAGATTACCGCCCTTAAAGGGCTTTTGAGTTGGCACGACACAGGCTTGCGCGCACCTATTCTTGAGCAACTAAAAAGTAAAAATGCAGAAGTTTGTCGTTCGGCTATCGAAGCTATGGGGCAAAGCCGCGACTCGTTCTATATTCCTTTTTTAATAAATTTTATCGAGCATTCTTCAAATCTAAACCTTCAAAAAACAAGTCTTCAAGCCCTTGGCAAATGCATAACCAAATCGAAGGTTCATGAATTAACAGAACGTAATTATCACAAACTGTCAGGATTTGCCGAATGTGTTTACCGCGCTATGCTCAAAGGAGTTGGCCATAAATCACTGACTTCAAAAATGATTGATTTATGGAAGGCCGAAAACCTTGAAAGTCAATTTTATGCCGCTTGGTATTTGGCACGAACTCCGCATCGCCTCGACTCGCAAAGCATCAAATTAATAGATTTAAACGGGCTTAACCAATGGCCTTCGGATATTGGAATACCCCTCATTATGGCTATTGGGAGAGCAAATATGGCAGCAAAAGATTCGCAAAGTGTGTATCCTTTGATTTTGAATTATATTAATTCGATGCCCAAATTAGCCGACCAATCAGAGTGCTTAAAGGCCATTTCCATTTATAAGGTTCTTTCCTATTACAAACCCATTACCGATTCGAGCCAATACCAAATAATAACAAATAGGGCAGGCGTAATTTATCCGGCGCTGCAATTGGCCCATAGCGAACTTTTGGCCAAATCATGTGCAACCATTCAAACCTTACCTACTTTTACATACAATCCAGCAAAGGTGAATCTGTTAAAATTGGCCGATTGCAATGCCTTGCCTTTGGTTTTAAATCCAAGCAATCCTACTTACGATATTATTTGGCAAATGCAGGTGATGGAGAATGATTTTACAAAGTTTCAAATAATTAGAAGGGTTTTATTAGATAATCCTGAACCTGCTGTTAAATCTGCAGCTATCGAAGCGTTGATTAAATGCCGAAACAGCATTGCTTATCAAGACGAACCGCTTGGGTCATTTGAGGAGCTTTTGTTTACGGTATTAAAAACTGGCGACGAGGGCGTATTGAGCATTATTGCCAATGCTATTTTAGACAAACAAATTACAGTGTCGGCTAAGGTTAGCAACCAATTAATAGAAATGCAAGCCAGTCTAGAACTCCCACAAGAAATGGAGGCTTTTATCGATATTGCTAAGGTAAAAGCCATGGTGTCGAATACGGTT
>CAMDXE010000091.1 GCA_945878925.1 Chitinophaga pinensis | reverse complement strand
TCTTGCCGTAAGGGAGGCTACAAAAAAATGGAGCCTGCCTATCCGCGACTGGGGCATCATATTTAATCAATTTTTAATTATTTTTGAAAATAGATTAAAATGGTAAAAATATTAACTTTTTAACTTACACACTTTAAGGGATAGTGTCCCCTTTACCGACAAAATGCTGGGAAGCATTTTTACATGAAAAAGGGTATCAAAATGTCAGAACGAAAGGAAGTCACGACCAATGGACGAAGAAAAATTCAAGAACAATAGCTGTGTGGGGGAATGAAAAAGAGATTCCTGCCTTGCATTTAAAAACAAGTTGCAAAACTATAGGTATAGAACTGTCAGATGTTTATGAGTGGGCAAAAAATAATTGCTAATCTTTCTTAGCCTGAAAAATATCAAGATACCACAATGATGCTCACTTGCGAGACGCAAGCTAGAGCATGTGATTTATCCCCGATAAAAAATCGGGGCAGGCTTTTGCCTCGGAATGAACTGTGTTAAATTCCAAATATATTCTTTACAAACGAGGACAAGGATGTGGTTTTTTTTTCCTTTAACTCAAAAACATAGGCACGGAATGTGATTTCTCCCCGATAAAAATCAGGGCGCTCGAAAAGATAAATAACACTCCATTATCATCCTAAGCACTTAGCCTGTCCCGATCCTTTATCGGGGAAGCATATATGTAAAAATGCCTAAGATTCCTCGCTCACTCGGAATGACAAACAACACACCATTGTCATGCTGAACGCCCCGATTTTTTATCGGGGAAGCATCTTTACTTTAATGTTAGATTCCTCCCCGATAAAAAATCGGGGGGCTCGGAAAAACAAAACTCTACGTCTTGTTAAGTGCCTTTACGAAGTGAATAAATCCTGACAATACTTGAGTTAAAAATGCACATTCCACTGAGTCTAGTTGCAAACGAGGACAAGTTTGGTGTATTTAGTAAACAAATGCTAACCTCCTATAAAGCTATTTCAATTTATATTTAATTAGGTAATAATCAATGTATTCATTGCTAGAGCCCTTGCCTTGAGGATCAATATATTCATTCTTTATTGTATAAAAATAATCATCATACCAATTGGCTGAATAGTAATGACTGGAAGAGTGATCCGAACTGTTTTTAACACCCTTATAAATCACTCTCTTCTTTTCTCTCAATTCGTCATCAAAAATTGAATTTTTAACCAAAGTGTCCCCATTTATATAGTAAAAATTCAATTCATCTTCATCTATAACAACTTTTAAACGATGGCTTAATTGTTTTGGATTGTTTTTAAAATTCATTGGTATCTTAAACGTATTTAATATTTTTAATTTTTCATCCAATATCAATACAATAGCAAAAGACCAATTATAATAAGAAGATTCAACTTTATGTTGTCCATCCAGAGCAGAATTATGACCTGGATTCAACGAATATTGTACTGGGTAATAAATTTCTGAAATCAGAATATATTGCCCGTTATTATCAATTAAAGGGTGCATGAGTGTGTTAAATTGATAATATTTTTCATTATTATATGTTTTATCATCTTTATAATGCTTCCAATTTGGATCATTCCTTTCATTAAATTTTTGTAATACAGAATAATGACTAAAATATTTAATATCATCTAGTTTATAATCTTCAATTTGTGCTATAAACATTCCAGAAGGTTCCGTGTTTTCAAGAAGAAGGCTGATTTTTTTAATCTCAACTTTTTTATAATAAATCCCTGAAATATTAAAATTATCATTTCCAGCATCCGTAATCGTAAAATCTAAAATGTGAAAGTCATTATCAGTATTCGTTATAAGTTTATTTGTAATCACAAGGCCTAAATTATCAAATAATGCAATATTAGTTTTTGCATTTTTAGGCTCATTTTCATCTAAAAATAAAACGGCAAAAGATTTAGAATTAACCTTCGATATTTTTAGAATTTTTCTTCTTTCCCATTCTATTGATAATTTTAAGGGCGATATTTCGCCCTGATCAAGATCTATTTTACCTAAAATTGTTTGATCTTTTTTGATTAAAACGCCATAAACAGATTTATCAAATAGCACTAATTTTTGAAGGAGATCATTTTTCCGTCCATTAAATTTAATTAAAAACTTTTCTGATTTTGCTTTATTAGGGTTAATCAATGTAACATATTCGCCATCATAATCAGAGCTAAAACAAATTATTTTTTTCAAGGCGGAATCATAATAATAACTTCTACTATCTTTAATTGAATAAATAAAATCATTCTTAATCTCACCTAATTGAGTGAGACTTTCATCATAAAATACAATTTTATCGTCATCGATAACCGCTAACCCCACATCATAGAGATTTATATAATCTCGTTGCCAAAAAGTTAGCTCAATTTTTTTTTCTTCGATTATTTGGCTATAAATATTGGGCATTAAGGATGCCATAAATACTAAATAAAAAAATAGGCGACGCCAAAAATCAAATGGTAAGGAAAATTTTATCAAATAGCTTGCCTGTTTTTCCATCAGATTAATTGTTGATGATTTTTATACCAATTAAGAGCACCTTTTTTAATGGTGTTTCTTCATTTTTTTATTCAAATTTAATTCACCCCATCCTACGGCATCAACCGTCCATACATTCTCGGAAACGGAATGCTTTCGCGTACATGTTTGAGTTTGCAAATCCAGGTTACCAAACGTTCAAGCCCTAGCCCAAATCCGGCATGGGGCACCGAGCCATAACGTCGCAAATCAAGATACCATTCAAATGCTTCCATGGGTAGCTTATGTTCATTTATTTTTTCGATGAGAAGATTCTCATCGGTTTCGCGTTCGCCTCCGCCCACTATTTCGCCATAGCCTTCGGGGGCCAATACATCAACCCCACGCGCAAAGCGTTGGTCGTTTGGGTTGCGTTTCAAATAAAAGGCTTTCACAGCATGCGGCCAGTCATACACCATAATGGGGGTTTTAAACAAACGGGTTATGACCGTTTCGTCGCTTCCTCCAAAATCATTCCCGTATTCAAAATTCTTTGCAGAGTTTATCCATTGAGGAATATTGCGCAACTCTTCTTCTATTTCTTTACTCTCATTTTTTAATTGCCCAATTTTGTTCTGGTTAAAATTAATCTCCCCTTTTTTCATGCCAGGGGTTTTTAATTTTAGCTCGCGATCGGTTATCTCCGCAATTATCTCATCCAAACGCGATTGGGTAGTAATTAATAAGTCTTCGAGCGATTTAATACTGTTTTGCCCATCCACATCTTGTTGGCCTTTTATTATTTTTACGGCTTCATCATAGGTTAATCTTGGAAAAACACCCAAACTGCTTTCCAATAAATCGATATCGCGGTCAATCAGTTTCAGTTCGGTTTGGCAATTGGTCAAAACGTCTTTTAACACAAATTGAAGAAATTTTTCAATCAAATCCATGTTATCAAAAATGTCATGAAAGGCCATTTCGGGTTCTATCATCCAAAACTCAGATAAGTGGCGTCGGGTTTTCGATTTTTCGGCTCTAAATGTTGGCCCAAATGTGTAAATTTTACCCATGGCCATGGCCATGGCTTCGCCGTATAATTGGCCCGATTGCGAAAGGTATGCCTTGTCGCCATAATAATCGGTTTCAAAAAGATTAGAGGTTCCTTCACAGGCATTTCCCGTAAAAATTGGAGCATCCATTTGAACAAATCCTTCGTTTTGAAAAAAGTTATGTATTGAAAAAATAATTTGATTTCTAATTTTCATTATAGCCCATTGGCGGTTGCTTCGAAGCCAAAGATGGCGCTGGTCCATCAAAAATTCGATGCCATGTTCTTTCTTGGCAATGGGGTATTCTTTAACATTTTGAAGGATTTCTAAAGCCGATATATGCACCTCGTATCCTCCAATTTGCCTTTCGTCGGCCACAACTTTTCCTGAAATTATTACGGAACTTTCAAGCCCCAAACTAACGGCCTCGTTAAATTTCGATTCGCCTATCAATTTCAAATCGCCAATGCATTGACATTGACCACTTCCATCTCTTAAAATAATAAAGACTAAATCTTTCCCATCGCGGCGGTTAGCCACCCATCCTTTAAGGGTTACGTCCTTTTCAACAAATTTTGATAAATCTTTAATATGCATTTTAATTTTGTGAATTTAATAGTATAATTTTGACAAAATTAAGTTTAATTTTCTATTGATTGTAGACCCCAAGCGATGTTAAGACAAAATTTTAGTCAAAAATTACAGCAAAAACTCTCTCCTCAACAACTTATGTATGTCAAGTTGTTGGAGATGAATACGCTTAATTTTGAGCAGCGATTGGAGGAAGAATTGATTGAAAATCCAGCTCTGGAATCGGGCAAGGATGAAGAGGATTTATTAGCCGAATTTAATGAGGACAGTTATTCAACTATTGAGGCAAATGCCACAGAAAACGAAGCCTTGCCTAGCTCCGAATTTGACGATAATGAATTTGAAACGCTTGATAAGGGTAACGAAAGCTCCGATACATTAGAATACAACGACGATGATGGCGGTGATTTTAGGTTGAATGAAGATTATAATCCTGATCAGGAAGAAAAATCATATCCAATTGTAAACGTTCAAACTAGTTTTAGAGAAAATCTTATCGATCAGGTTCATGCTGTATTAGACGGCGAAAAAGACGAAAAAATTGCGGAACAAATTATTGGCTCCTTAGATGATGATGGGTACTTAAGACGCGAACTGCGCTCGATTGTTAACGATTTTTTATTTCAATATAATATCCAAACCACCGAGGATGAACTCAATAAGGTATTGTTAACCATCCAAAAATTTGATCCTCCAGGAGTTGGGGCCCGATCGCTGAAAGAATGCTTGCTCATTCAAATAAAACGAAAAGAAGAAAACGGCAGAAATCCAATAATGGAGCTTGCCAAAATGGTCATTACCGAGTGTATGGATGATTTTTTAAAGCGTCATTTTGAAAAAATTGCCCATAAATTGGATGTAACGATGGAGTATTTGAGAGAAGCCGTCCAATTTATTACAAAGCTAAATCCAAAGCCTGCTTCGTCTGATGATGACTCAAAAAATGAAACCATCATTCCAGATTTTTTTGTCATCGAAAGCTATGGAGAATTGATAATTACCTTAAATCAAGGCAATCAACCCGACTTGCGCGTTAGCCGAGGTTTTATTGATACCCTGGGTCAATACAATAAACAAGCCACTAAAAGCACTCCACAAAAAGAAGCGTTTCAATTTGTAAAGCAAAAAATTGATGGAGCCAAATGGTTTATTGATTCAGTAAGGCAAAGGCAAAATACCTTACTAACCACGATGAAGGTCATTGTAAATATTCAAGCCGAGTTTTTTAAAACAGGCGATAGCGCCAAAATTAGGCCTATGAAGTTGAAGGATGTGGCCGAAAAAATGAAAATGGATATTTCAACAGTTTCGAGGGTAGCTTCAAGCAAATATGTGCAAACCGATTATGGACTATTTTTATTAAAATATTTTTTCTCGGAGGGTATAACCAACGAAGATGGCGAAGAAGTAACTACCAAAGAAGTGAAACGAATTATGGAAACCGCCATTGAAGAGGAGGATAAGCTCAGCCCAATGAATGACGATGAGTTAACCGAATTATTAAAAACCAAAGGATATACCATGGCTCGCCGAACGGTGGCCAAATATCGAGAACAATTAAATATTCCTGTAGCGCGATTGCGCAAAGCATTCTAGTTTTGCAACGATGATAAAAATCTCAAATTTTGTTTCCATAGCATTCCACCCCTTATTTCTGGCCTTCTATAATTTCCTGTTTTTTATCTTGATAGGCGATGCCCATGGAGCAGCATTAGGCTTTGTGATAACTCTGTTTTTTTTGGCAGGTGTTATGATTCCAGTTTTCTACACTTTTGCCATAATTTATAATGAGCGTAAGCAGTTTGAATGGACGCAACTGTCGGATATGTCCATGCTGTCGCGAAAAAAATTATTGGCGTATTCGATAATTTATAATGTACTATTTTTATTATTCGTACTTAACCTTAATGATGCATTTTTAGGCATTTACAAGCCAATGTTTGCCTCGGTACTCATGGGTTTTATTTTTTTGATGATGATGTCGTTTATACTTTATTTAAGTAAAATTAAAATTAGTTTACACGCACTATCTGTTGCCTTCTTTTTTGCATTTTGTTTGATATTTTCGTGGAATGTACCCGGACTAAGTGGATTGGAAAATAAAAACAGCAACCTCTTCCTGATTTTTGCAGGGCTAAATTTTATAGCACTTGTGGCCGTGGTATGGGCTAGGTTAAATTTGAAGGCCCACACTAAAAACGAAATTGGACTTGGAATATTAATTGGGATTTTTAGTCCTATTTTACTTACTTTGCTCACCTATGCAATTTGAATCCTTACTGTATCAAAAGGAAAATAATATTCTTCGAATTACCTTAAATCGTCCGGAGGTTTATAATGCATTAAACGATGCGTTAACCTATGAATTACAGGATGCATTTAAAGTAGCCGAAAAAGATAGCGAGGTAAGGGTTATTATACTAAGCGGAGCTGGAAAGGCATTTTGTTCGGGTCAAGATTTAAAAGCCATTTCTGGAACTGAAAAACGATCCTTCATCGATTCAATAAATAAACGCTATAATCCAATTATTAGGGCCATGCGCAATATTCCAAAGCCCATTATTTGCAGGCTTAATGGTGTGGCGGCGGGTGCAGGGTGCTCTTTGGCCTTGGCTACCGATTTTATAATAGCTTCAGAATCGGCAGTTTTGGTAGAAGCCTTTATTAACATTGGACTGGTTTTAGATTCGGGATCGTCTTATTTTTTACCAAGGTTGCTTGGAAGTTCGCGTGCATTTGAAATGGCCACAATGGCTCCAAAAATTTCGGGCCAACAAGCCTTCGATTGGGGAATAGCCAATAGAGTATGTTCGCCCGAAAATTTGGATGAGACGGTTAACGAAATTGCAAATTATTATGCCAATGCACCTACCAAAGCCATTGGTTTGATGAAAAAAATGCTAAACAAATCGACCTCCTCTAATTTGGAAGCCGTTTTAGAATATGAAGCTTATTGTCAAGAAATTGCAGGAAACACAGAGGATAATAAGGAGGGAGTAAGGGCTTTTATCGAAAAACGAAGGCCAGAGTTTAAAGGCTATTAATTTTTAGTGGAGATACTCAAATAATTCTTAAACGAAATTCAATAAAATGCAGATAAAATTACCATTAACAATTATCTTGGCAGTACTAACTAGATTCGCCTTTGCTCAACAGCCTTGTGGTACCTATGAGTATGAAAGTTATATCGGTTCAAAATTCAAAGGATTTTCGGAGGCCTTAGATTTAACAAGGCAGCAATCGGCCAATGCTATGAATCGCCTGAATAAAACTGAAAATGATTCGATTTATCAAATTCCTGTGGTTTTTCATATTGTATGGAGAGATGCGGTACAAAACATCGACGATTCCTTAATAATTTCACAATTAAAAGCGCTAAACGAATCGTATAATCATAGGCATAAGGATACGGCAAAAGTGCGATCTATTTTCAAGCCAGTTGCAGGCGATGCACGAATTGAATTTTACTTAGCTAATAAAGACCCCCTGGGAAAGCCATGTACTGGAATTAATAGGGTAAAAACAACGCGTTACGATTTTGGTGAGACTACCAATTTATTTGCCGATGCCGTCAAATTCACCTCCGATAAGGGCGTAGATGCATGGGATCCTGAAAAATATTTAAATATTTGGGTTTGTAAGTTCACCTATAATGGCACATTAGCGGTTTCGGCCTATGCCTATCCCCCCGTTAATGCCAAATTTTGGAACGCAAGTTTATACAAACCTCTGGAATTGCAAGGGGTGGTTATAAACTATCAATTTGTTGGAAAACAAAATCCCAATGATGTTACGCCTACCTCAATTCGCGAGCGCACCTTAGTGCATGAAGTGGGTCATTATTTAGGGCTTCGTCATATATGGGCCGATAAATCAAATTGTACAGGAGAAGATGATGGGTTTAAGGATACGCCTTTATCCCGGTCGGCCACTACCAGTTATAACATAACAAAAAATACCTGCAACGAAGGAACCGGCGACAAGGTGGATATGATAGAAAATTATATGGATTATACGCCCTATCCCTATACCATTATGTTTACCCAACAGCAAATTCAGCACATGCGCTATAACTTGTTAAATTTACGGTCGAAGCTGTATCGTGTAAAAACAGATTTGCCGCCCCCGCCTGTATATGCCAATATTTCGGTAGCTCCAAATCCAGTGGAAGGAAATCTAAAAATTATATTTGATAAAGAAGGGACCTATTCAATGAATATCGTTGATATTATTGGTCAACCCGTGGCCGATGAACAATTCTCGATTGGCAACACTTTTGAATACAACAATCCCATACATGTTGCATCAGGCATCTATTACCTTAGCGTGTTAAAAGACAATGAGGTGGTGCTTAAACAAAAAATAGTAATTAAATAGACTTTCGTATTTATACACGCCTTTTTTGGCGAGTGTTCAGGAATGCATACAGCTAAAACTGTTTTCATTTTATTTATTAAATTATTTATAATTAGTTATTTACATAAAATATTAAGGATTAAAGTTATTAATTCGACTTTAAATTTCTTGTAATTAACACTCTACACCATGCATTATTAAAGGCCTCTAAGTTTGAATGCCATACATTTGATAAAACACATCCGCCGAGCACGAGGCTTGGCAAGGGTTTTTGTGAATTATGAATATGAGATTACAGCGCTTTTATATTTACTTGTTTTCAGTTTTGATGGGCTCAAATTCGATGGCTCAACAAATTTTTACAACACAGTTGTATACCTCTAATTCTACAAAAAATTACCTGCCAAATTCGGCCGACGAAATACAAATACAGGCTAGTAACGTAGAAAACAATTTTGCGCTTAATGAAAAGGTGCATGAAAAATCCAAAATTGAGCTAAAGGTAGCAAACATTACGATTTTAGATTCAAAAGCGTTTACTAAAGATTCAAGCTTGCAAATTTTGAACGTGCCGGCTTCGGCTAATTTTGTATCAAACAGTCCGAATGAGGCTATAATTATATATTCGGAGGCCACTGAAGTAACACGAGTGGAACCCGAAGACGTAGAAGATCATTCGAGTAATTGGGATTATTATATTATTGTGGGTGTTTTTAGCAACAAAGCCAACGTTAGGCATTATCAAAAATATCTGTTTGAAACGTTTAACGAAAAAACTCAAATGATGGTTAATAACCAGAATTATTATTATTTGTTTACCAAAAAAATAAGTACCAATGCAGATGCAACTGTTGAAATGCAGCGGATCTCAACTTCAAATATCAAAAATTATTTGGTTGGTAATCCCTGGTTATGGCGCCAACCAAAGCAATAAGCCTTTGTTAGGTAATCAATTTTTTCAAAAATTTTAACATAAAAAAAGCATCCGTTAAAAACGGATGCTTTAATAATTTTGAATAGAAAAGGTTATTTATCCTACTTTTACATTTACCGCATTGATACCTTTCTTACCTTGCTCAACTTCGAAGCTAACGGTATCATTCTCGCGAATGGTATCGATTAATCCTGAAGAGTGAACGAAGATGTCAGCTCCACCATTGCTTGGTGAGATGAATCCGAAACCTTTTGTTTCATTGAAAAATTTAACTGTTCCTTGTTGTGACATATTATTAATTATTTAAGTTTTAAAAATGTAAAGGTAATTGAATAATCGATTAAACAATCTTTTTTTTTAAATAAAAAAGATTTTTCAACAAATAACGAGTTGGTATTATGTTGATATTTAAGACGTAAACCTTGATGGGATTGATACAACAAATACTGATTTAATGTTCTTGAATTCGAGGATGACTGGTTTTATTTTTATCGGCTACCGAAAGTTTTGTAAGTTTTCCCAAAAATAATACAATTTAAAAGTAGACAAAA
>CAMDXE010000090.1 GCA_945878925.1 Chitinophaga pinensis | reverse complement strand
CTTAAATTCTTTTTTATCGTCTTTTTTTATTACAACTTTATTGGCGCCCTTAAACTCATGCTTAAGCCAGCGCTTGGCTCTCCAATACAATGAATCGGTTCCAGCCTCTTCCTCATTAATAATTTCGGTATACGTAACCAATTCGGTTATTGAATCGAAAGGGGCGATAAACCGGATGTAGGGTTTACGAACTGGTTGCGATAATTCGCCAGTTTCAGAATAAGACGTTGTATCGCCACCAAATGGCTTATACGATGTGGTGTCTGAACTAAATATATCTTGAGCATTTGATACGGAGAACCCTAAAAACAAGGTTGCAATACATGCAATCGTTTTGGCGTATAATTTCATTTCTATTTTTTCGAATGGTGTTAAACGTGCAAAGGTAAAATTTTGGAGGTGATAAAAAATGTTTCGAAGTGTCATTTTTTTCCACGATTTGTCAATTAGTTTAATAAAGTTTACAGTACTAATTTTGCAGCCTAAGAGTTGATATGTCATTTAAAAAAATAGGGTTATATACAAAGCTTGTTTTATTACTAACTGTGATAGTAACGTGCCAAACGGAAAAAAAATATAAGGATGGAGAAAAAAAATCAAAAATTATCTCGGTTTCCGATCCACATTCATTTTCCAATCCCGATCAAGTAAGAGTTACCCATTTAAACCTTGATTTAAATATCGACTGGAATAAAAAGGTTCTAAGGGGCCATGTTAATTTAGATTTTGATAAAAAAACAAGCGCCGACACCTTGATTTTGGATACCCGTAACTTAAAAATTTCGAAGGTTGAAAACCGAAATACCAATAAGCCCTTGAAATTTTGGCTAGGCAATGAACACCCAATATTTGGTTCACCCTTATATATAGTGTTGGGCGAAAAGGATCATTCGGCTTGCGTGTTTTACGAAACCAGTCCAGATGCAGAGGCCTTACAATGGCTTAATCCTGAACAAACCCACGACAAGACCGACGCTTTTTTATACAGTCAAAGTCAGGCCATACTCGCCCGCAGCTGGGTGCCATGCCAAGATGCACCAGCGGTTAAATTTACTTATAAAGCCTCCATTCGAACCAAACCGGGCTATTTGGCACTTATGAGTGCATCCAATCCTCAAAAAATTAATGAAACGGGGAATTATACTTTTAACATGGAGCAACCTGTTTCATCCTATTTATTGGCCCTAAGTTCGGGGAAGATTGCCTTTAAGGCCATAGGAAAAGATTGTGGAATATATGCCGAACCGGGGATGTTGGATAAAGCGGTATGGGAGTTTGCCGATATGCAAAAAATGATAGATGAGGCAAGCAAGCTTTATGGTACCTATATGTGGAACCGCTACGATGTGCTTGTATTGCCGCCAAGTTTCCCATTTGGTGGCATGGAAAACCCCCGTTTAACATTTGCAACGCCTACCGTAATTACCGGCGACCGCAGTCAGGTATCGTTAATTGCTCACGAATTGGCACACTCCTGGAGTGGCAACTTTGTGACCAATGCCACATGGAACGATTTTTGGCTAAACGAAGGATTTACCAATTATTTCGAACAGCGCATTATGGAAAAAGTTTATGGCAAATCGTATGACGAAATGAGGCAGGTATTGGCTTGGAATGACTTAGAAAAAACTATAGCAGAAATGAAATCGGATGGAATAATGGCCGATACCAAACTAAAATTAGATTTACGCGATCGCAATCCTGACGATGGCTTAAGCGATATTGCCTACGATAAGGGTCGTTTTTTTCTATGCCATTTAGAAAAAATTGTTGGCAAATCGCAATTGGACCATTTCCTTAAATCATACTTTAAAGCGCATGCTTTCGGATTTATGGATACCGAAGGATTTATCGCTTATTTAAACCATGAGCTGTTGGATAAAAACCCGCAATGGAAGAAACAAGCAATGGTGTCGCAATGGATTTATGGCGAGGGCATGCCCGTTTCTGCCATCAAACCAATCTCAAGCGAACTCAAAAAAGTGGACCAGATTTTAAATGCATATTTCACTGGTTCTAGCGGCTTGCAAACAATGGATACAAGTGGATTTACAACTCATCATTGGCAATACCTAATTCGCCAATTTGGGTTAAAGGCTACCCAAACTCAAGTGAAACATTGGGACAATTTCTTTAAATTCTCGAACCGCAGCAATGCCGAAATTTGCTGCGATTGGTATGCCTTATCAATTCGCCTAGGGTATAAGCAAAACAGGCCTCAAATCGAAAGTTTTTTAAATCAGGTGGGTCGTCGAAAGTTTTTGATGCCCATCTATTCAGAATTAGCCAAAACCAACGAAGGTAAACTTTGGGCAAATAGCGTTTTCAAGCAGGCCAAAAAAGGCTACCATTCGGTATCGGTTCATTCGGTAAGCGAAATTTTAAAATAGCGTTTTTACATCATTCGTTATAATACTATTAACAAATTAGTATTATAGACACGCGTTTATAACCTTATATCGAAATATTTTGATTGGGGCGTACATTTGATGTAATTATTAATGGCCAAACGATTCCTTATATCTACAGCACTATTGCTCAGTTGTTCGGCTATGGCATTAATGGTATTGAATAAAAAAAGCGTTTCAAAATCCATTAAACCGATTCTGTCTGTTAAAAATCCATTAATAAAAAAACAAAAACCTTATCCTAAAAATTTCTTTGCATGGCCCATCAAGGGAGTCATAGATCTAACTGGTAATTTTGGCGAACTGCGCACCAATCATTTTCATTCGGGTATTGATATTAGAACCAATGGTGGTAAAATAGGGGTGCCCATCTATGCATCAGGCGATGGATACATTGGGCGAATTAATATTTCGGCCAAAGGCTATGGCAAAGCCATTTATATTATTCACCCAAATGGCTACACAACAGTTTATGGCCATTTATTAGGTTTCGTTCCAAAAATAAGTGCCTTTATAGAGTCGGAGCATTACTCAAAAAAAGCATTTGAAATAGAAAGCACCCTGGCTCAACATTTGTTTCCGGTAAAAAAAGGCGAACTCATTGCCTATTCGGGAAACACCGGTGGATCGGCAGGCCCACATCTGCATTTCGAAATTCGCGATTCGGAAACTGACGACGCTATTAACCCCCTTTTATTTGGCCTAAAACTTAGCGATAAAATTAAACCGAGCATACTGTCGATTACCTTATACGGATTGGAACAAAGCCGCCGTAAAGAAACCGGCACTTATCGCTCTACCCAATATCAACGTAAAGGAAATTCAATTTCAAATTCTACCATTGATTTGGCTCCAGGAACTTATGCTATTGGGGCATCATGGACCGATTACCTTCGCCAAGGGGGCTTTAATATGGGCATACCTTACGCCAAACTTTACGTTAATCAAAAATTAGTTTTCGAACAAAAAATCGAACGCATTCCATTTTCAGATTGGCGCTTGATGAATTGCCATCTTGACCACCCAATTTTGGAAGAAAAAAATCTAAAAATTGTTAAGCTCTTTGTCGACAATGGCAACACTTTAAAGATTTACTCGAACACAGTTAACCGAGGAAGACTTAATATTGAGGCCAACAAAAGCTACCGTATAAAATTGGTTATTCGCGATTTTCCAGGCTATAAAGATTCAGTACAATTTACATTAAATGGCTCGGGCATTGCCGATGCAAGTTTTCCTCCCGAACGTTTATTACCAAAAAATAGCGACACAACCCAAGCCTCATTGTTTTATCCCAATAGCGACAACTTTTTACAAAGCACATCCGAGCAATCCTCCCTATCGATTAATGTGCCAAAAGGAGTTTTGTACGATACAATTTTATTTACAGCTAATCCATCCGATAAGCTAATAAATGGCCAAATCGTTTGGAATGTTATGAGCAGCAGCATCCCCATTAACGATTCTTTTTCGATAGCCTTCAAGCCGTTAAATCCTATACAAAACCCCGAAAAATATGTCATCATTCGCCTTACGCGTGCTGGATTAAAACGCCCCGAAGGAGGCAGTTGGAACAATGGCATATTAACTACAAAGGCCAAAATGCTCGGACAATTTTATTACGATGTGGATGAAACCTTGCCTAGTATTGAAGATGTGAAAATAAAAGGACGAACATTCTCGGCCCAAATTACCGATAACTTAAGCGGAATTAAAGACATCATAACAACGGTCGACAACCAATGGATATTGACAGATTACGAACCGAAGGCCGATTTTATATCTGGCAAAATCCCTGATTTTATACCCGCAGGCTCGCATAATTTTAAGCTTAGTGTTGGCGATAAGTGCGGCAACATAAAAATTTACGAACAAAACATCACCCTCTAACCAATTTTATAAAACTATGACCAAACTTAGCAAAGGCCAAAAAGCTCCCGAATTTAGTACTGTTAACCAACGCAACGAAGTGATATCTTCAAAAGAATGGTACGATAAAAAAGTGGTACTTTATTTTTACCCAAAAGACGACACCCCTGGTTGTACGGCCGAGGCGTGTAGTTTGCGCGATAATTTTGATTTGCTTAAATCGAAAGGATATACAATTTATGGCATTAGTCCCGATGGGGTGAAGAAGCATGTAAAATTTATCGAAAAATTTGATTTGCCATTCGATTTGCTCGCCGACGAAGACCATTCGGTGGCTATGTTGTTTGGCACTTGGATAGAAAAAAGCATGTATGGCCGCAAATATATGGGCATGGCGCGCATTACATTTATTATTGAAAACGGAATCATTAGCGACCTTATCGAAAAAGTAGATACTAAAAATCATGCCCAGCAAGTGTTGGAAATTTTTTAATTTCGCTACTATGCCAATTCGCATGGGGCTTGTACCGTATTTTTTTGATTATGTTTGCTCTATGCATTCCAAAAACCGTTGTCTTCTTGCATTTATTTTGGCAATCTTTTCTATTGGTTTTACGCATGCGCAAGACACCTACTTGCCGCTTAATTCCTATATCTATTACCATACCGACCGACAGGATGTAGCCGAAAGTTCACCTCAAAATTTCAGCGCATTAAAACCTTATTTGCGTTCAAATATTTATTATACCATACGCCACAATACCCCATCCGGCTGTTTGAACAAGCGTGCTTACACTCAACGCTATTTTATGGCCGAAAACTTTGAGTTCCTTTCCAAGCCTCTTCTTGCGAATGATTCAATTAGTGGGTGGGTGGCCTTCAAAAAAAGAATCTATAGCGTTCCGTCGGCCATGTATTCGGTAATCACTAAAGACTTTTTTTTAAGTGTCAACCCAATTATCGGTTTTTCGTATGGAAGCGACTCAAGTGGGCCAACCATGCAAAACACAAGGGGCATAGAAGTGCGAGGAAGCATTGACAAAAAAGTTGGTTTTTATTCGGCCATAACCGAAAATCAATGGCGGTTTCCAAAATATTACCGTCAGCAAATTGACAGTACAGGCATTATTCCCGGCATTGGGTTTCATAAAAATTTTAAAGGTAATGCCCATGACTTTTTTTTAGCAAGGGGATACCTCACTTTTTCGCCAACAAAACACATTGGTATGCAATTTGGACATGACCAAAATTTTATTGGCAACGGATACCGAAGCCTCATACTTTCTGATTTTAGCAATCCCTACTTATTTCTTAAAATAAATACCAAAATTTGGCGCTTTAATTACCAAAATTTATTTAGCCAGCTTGCCGATTTTTCTTTTCAGTCGGGCAATGGCTCGGGCATGAAGCCCAAATATTTTGTAAACCATTATTTAGGGATTAAACTATTAAAAAATTTGGAGTTAGGTTTTTTTGAGTCTGTAATCTACGACCGTGGCGATACCAATAAATCGGGTTCTTTTGATCTAAATTATTTAAACCCCATAATTTTTTACCGGGCCATCGAGCACAACCTCAATAGCAGCGACAACGTTATTGTTGGCCTGGATTTCAAGTGGAATATCAAGCAAAAATTTTCGTTTTATGGGCAATTTGTTTTAGACGAATTTAAGAAAGATTCGCTGCTGAAACGCACCGGCTGGTGGGCCAATAAATTTGGGGTGCAAGCAGGGGTTAAATACATCAATGCCTTTACCCTTAAGGGGCTCGATTTACAGGCTGAGTTTAATAGCGTTAGACCATACACTTACACACATTTCAAAAAGAGCCAAAATTATGTAAACTATAACCAGGCCCTTGCCCATCCCTTTGGAGCAAACTTTAAAGAACTTGTTTTGGTGGGCCGATACCATCCATTTTTCAAACTTTTTATCGAAGGGGGTTATATTAAAGTCATCAAAGGATTGGATAGCACAAGCCGTACTAAACAATTTGGAGGCAATATATTAGACACTTACCTCAACCGCCCTTATGAATCGGGTCATAAAATAGGACAAGGTGTAAAAACAAATTACTCAATCGCCTTTGTTTCTGTATCCTATAGGCTAGCCCACAATTTTTGGCTCGATGCAAGAGCCAATTTCAGACACGTAAGCAGCAAATTATTAAGTTTCGAAAGCCAATCAAACTGGTATCAAATTGGCGCGAGGTTTAATTTTAATATGCGTAATTATGATTTTTAGAAACAGGCCTATCTAAATTGAAAATAAACAAAATCTTCAAAATTTCAAATTACTTTTGCCTCAGCAATGATTAGTGTCATTATTCCAATTTTTAACGAAAAAAATAATATACCCTTACTTTTCGAGCGGTTAATTTTGGCCTTGCAATCTACCGAGCAAACGTTCGAAATCATTTACATAAACGACGGGAGTAAAGATGATTCGCTTCAAATTATTAAAAATTTAGCTGCCGAAAATGCTTTTGTAAAGTTTATTAATTTCAGTCGAAATTTTGGACATCAGATAGCCGTATCGGCTGGCTTAGATTTGTGTAAAGGCAGCGAAGTGGTTATTATTGATGCCGATGGACAAGATCCCCCTGAACTTATTCCACAATTATATTCTAAATTATTGGAGGGCTACCAAATCGTTTATGCCAAAAGAAATTCAAGAAAGGGCGAATCGGTCTTAAAGCTATTAACAGCCAAGTGGTTTTATAAGCTAATGGCAAAGCTCACCTCTATTGACATTCCATTGGACACAGGCGATTTCAGAATTATACATCGCAAAGTGGTGGATCAAATTAACAAAATGCCTGAAAAACAAAAATTCTTGAGGGGCCAAATGGCTTGGGTGGGATTTAGACAGTCATTTGTTATGTACGACCGCGACGAGCGTTTGAGTGGCAATACAGGCTATACATTTCGTAAAATGTTTCGCTTGGCTATGGATGGCATCACCTCATTTTCTAATTTCCCCCTGAGGGTGGCCACTATTTCAGGATTTGTGTGTGCTCTCATTGGATTTTTTTTAATTGTGTACACCCTTTATAGCCGTTACGTTTTGAAAGATTATGAGCCAGGATGGTCGTCGCTTATGATTACCATTGTGTTTATTGGAGGCATCCAACTCATTGGCATTGGTATAATTGGCGAGTATATAAGTCGGATTTACGACAACATACGAAACCGCCCCTTGTATATTATCGACGAAACAAATTGCAATTAGGCTGCGTTTTTTTGATAAAACCGAACTAATTTTCAAACCCATTTCATTGCAAAATGCATACCCTAGAACCTTTCTACCATTGGCTGCATTTATACAAATCGGAAGACGATTCGCGATCTCCTTTTTTTAGGAAAAATTACTCCGAACTCTATTATTCCAATACCATTTATGGGCATTATATTCATCCACAATGGGATGAATTTGGGACCGACACGCTTTATATAAAAGTATTATTTGCCGACTACGACCGAGCTTATATCATACTTGAATTATTAGGCGAATGGAACGATTGTATTAACAACGACATTATGTTTTTGAAGCGCGATGTAATTGATGTTTTTGCCCATGAAGGCATTTCTAAATTTATAGTAATAGGCGAAAATGTATTGAATTATCATGCCTCCGGCGACGAATATTACGAAGAATGGTTTCAAGATGTGGAAACTGGATGGATTGCCTTTGTAAATTTTAGAGAACACGTTTTAGCAGAGTTTTCAAAATTTAAAATAGATTATTTTGTCAATTATGGTGGCGAACTGGATGTATTGGACTGGAGAAAAGGTACCCCCATATCGGTTTATCAAAAAGTGTTGGACATTTTGAACCATCGCTTAAACTTGTGAGATGTCTAAGCGGCATTGTCGTAAAATAGAGGTATATTATTTTTAAAAATTCTTTATAATTATTAATGAATAAACGCCTGCGTAATCCGTAAAACAAATACCTTTGTTCTCAAAATAAGTCGAAACAAAATCAGTATGTCAGAAACAATTAATGCATTAGAACCAAAAGGCCTTTGGAGTCATTTTTCGGAACTAAATTCGGTTCCACGTCCGTCAAAAAAAGAAGAGCGCATCATTGCTTTTATGATGGAATTTGGAAACAAATTGGGGCTGCCAACCTTTAAAGATGAGGCAGGAAATGTAATAATTAAAAAACCAGCAAGTAAAGGGATGGAAACCAAACAAACCATCGTTTTGCAAAGCCATTTGGATATGGTACATCAAAAAAATGCTAATACCGATTTTGACTTCGACACTCAAGGAATAGAAATGCATGTAGATGGCGACTGGGTAAAAGCCAATGGCACGACGCTTGGCGCCGACAATGGAATAGGCGTTGCCACTATTATGACCGTTTTATCATCGTCAACCATTGCCCATCCAGCCATCGAAGCCTTGTTTACCATTGATGAAGAAACCGGAATGACAGGAGCATTAAACTTAAAAGGTGGTTTATTGGATGGAAAAATATTATTAAATTTAGATACTGAAGACGACAATGAGCTAACCATTGGTTGTGCTGGTGGGATTGATGTAACCGCTACAGGAGCTTATACCCACGAAGCTGTGCCAGCCAATTCGGTTGGATACAGATTGGTTGTAAATGGATTAACCGGAGGACATTCGGGTATGGATATTTACAAAGGACGAGGAAATGCTAATAAAATTATGAATCGTGTGCTTTTGGCTTTATTCGAAAAACATGGCATTCAGATTGGAAGCATCGACGGGGGAAGCTTACGAAATGCCATTCCTCGAGAGTCGGTAGCCGAGTTTATCGTTAACGAAAAAGAAGACAATAATTTAGCTGGATTTGTAAAATATCTCGAGACTGAACTAAAAGCCGAACATCAAACCACCGACCCTAATTTGGCTATAAGCCTACAAAAAGGGGATACGTTTTTCAGAGTATTACAAAAAGGCTTTCAAAGCAAATTGTTAAAAAGTATTTATGCTTCGGCCAATGGTATTTACCGTATGAGTCCTGATATATTGCATCTGGTGCAAACCTCCAATAATTTAGCCCGTGTATTGGTTAAGGAAGGCGAATATTCCATTCAGTGTCTTACCCGCAGTTCGGTAGATAGCGAAAAAATGGACTTGGCTTCTACGCTTAAATCTACTTTTGAGTTGATTGGGTCTAAGGTTGAGTTTAAAGGATCGTATCCCGGTTGGGCACCAAAACCTAATGCCGAAATTGTTAAAATTATGGGCAGCCTTTATAAGGAACTTTACCACGAGGATGCATTGATTGGTGCTTGTCATGCAGGTTTAGAATGCGGCATATTAGGCGGCAATTACCCCGACATCGAAATGATATCCTTTGGGCCAAACATAAGAGGCGCGCACTCGCCCGACGAAAAAGTTCAAATTAGCTCCGTTCAAAAGTATTGGGCTTTCTTTTTGGAAACCTTAAAAAGGATTCCGGAGCAATCGTAAACAGGATCTGCTTTATTGAAGATTGACAGAGTTTATAGATAAAATTTATCTTCCTTCCATTTCTCAGGATTGCTGGTAATGTACTTGCAAATATTTTGATAGGCCTGTTCATTCCTAATTATGATTTCATAAAAATTACGTTGCCAAACGGTTTTTGTGGTCGAATTTTTTCTCATCCATTTTGTGACACCAATTTTGTATCCTCGTATTATTGAACCAATGGAACGTGGAATTATTTTTTGATATTCGTTTCG
>CAMDXE010000089.1 GCA_945878925.1 Chitinophaga pinensis | reverse complement strand
ATCGTTTTGCAAAAAAACGATAAATTCGATTATATTCTTCCATTAATCCCAAAAACATTATAGATTAGCTTGATAAAAAAATATATTTGCCCCATGAATTTAAATTGTAGTATTGTGATTTGTTCAGTTCTATTAGGACTCACGTTTCAAAGTTGTAATCAAAACAAAGCCCTAACTCATGCAGGGATTAATATTGATTATATGGATACAAGCGTATTGCCTGGTGACGATTTTAATGCCTATTCGAATGGAATTTGGCTTAAACAAAACCCAGTACCGTCAACCGAAAGCCGATGGGGAAGTTTCAACGAGATAGGGGAGCGCAATCGCGATCGATTGCGGTCGATAGTCAACGAAGTGGCATCCGACAAAAATGCCAAAAAAGGGTCTAATCGTCAATTGGTAGGCACATTCTACCGCTTGGCTTTAGATAGCTCACGAGCAGATGCCGAAGGCTTAGCGCCCATTAAATCGTTGCAGAATGAAATTATTGGAATAAAAACAGCTGAAGATTTATTTAAAGTTATTGCACGATTTCATAAACGAGGAATCTCTGCAGGGTTTGGTTTTTATGTTACTTCCGATCTCAAAGATAGCAAGCTCAATAACCAATACATAAGCCAAGGAGGGTTTAATTTGCCAGATAAAGATTATTTTTTTCAGGCCAAACACGATAGCATTCGCATTAAATATCAAGATCATATTCAAAAAATGATGGCTTTTGTTGCCAAGTCAAATGCCGATGTAAAGGTTAATGCATTAGTACCCTATGAACTAGAAAAAAAATTGGCTTCAAAAGCCATGAACTCCGTTGAAAGGCGAGATATTCAGGCGCAATATAATCCCATGACCTATAATGAGTTCAAATCACGCTACGCAAATCTTAAATGGGATGTCTATTTCAGTGAGTTGGGCACAAAGGCGTTCACCACCATTGTGGTAGAGCATTTGGCGTTTATGAACGAATTGAATACCTTGATGCAGACAGTTAAAATAGAGGATTGGAAGGCCTATCTACAATGGCAACTAATAAATGCAACTGCTTCAAATTTAAGCGGTGACGTTGAGCAACAAGACTTTAATTTTTTCGAAACCGTTCTTAGAGGTACCAAAGTAATGAAGCCAAGATGGAAAAGGGCACTCGATCAAACAGACAGATGTTTGGGTGAACCACTGGGTAAATTATTTGTAGAAAAATATTTTACAGCCGAAGCCAAAGCCAAGGTAAACACCCTGGTAGATAACCTAACCTTGGCGTATCGCGAGCGTATAACAAGCCTGGATTGGATGAGTGCCCCTACAAAAAAACAAGCCCTTTCTAAATTAGATAAGATTATTCGAAAATTGGGTTATCCCGATAAATGGAAAGATCATAGCAGCTTAAGCATTACCGACGATTCGTATTGTATGAATATTATAAGGAGTAACGAATTTAAACACAACGACATGATTCAGAAAATTGGAAAGCCTGTAGATCGCAGCGAGTGGGGCATGAGTACACCTACCGTAAACGCATACTACAATCCATCTGTTAATGAAATAGTGTTTCCAGCAGGAATAATGCAGCCACCGTTTTTTGATGCCAATGCAGATGATGCAGCCAATTACGGCGGTATTGGAGCTATTATTGGCCACGAGCTTACACATGGGTTCGACGATCAAGGAAGCCAATTTGATGGCCATGGCAACATGAAAGATTGGTGGACCGAAGCCGATAAAAAACAATTTAAGGCAAGAACCTCGTTGCTTGTAAAACAATTTAGTGGCTATGTTGCCATTGATACCTTAAAAGTAAATGGTTCGCTGACCCTTGGCGAAAACATTGCAGATTTGGGCGGATTAACTATGGCGTATTACGCCTACAAAAAATCATTAAACGGAAACCCATCGCCAGTTATCAATGGATTTACGGGCGAACAAAGGCTCTTTATTTCTTGGGCTCAAGGTTGGAAAAACAACAGCAAGCCCGAAGCCACTAAGCAGAGATTAGCAACGGACCCTCATTCGCCTGCAAAATTTAGAATTCTAGGCCCAATGAGCAATATGCAGGAATTTTATGAGGCTTTTAAGGTTAGCGAAACAAATCAAATGTATATTCCATTGGCATCAAGAAGCTTAATTTGGTAGATTATTTTTTGACGACATTAAAATGACAAAATTTTGCCACTTAATATATAAAAAAGTCGTCTACCAATTAAATTATCCTATATTTGAATTTTATTAAACAACTTAAAATGAAAAAAGTAACTACATTATTTATCGTTTTATTAAGCATTTGCACTTCGTTATTTGCTCAAACAAAACCTACCTATTGCGACAGCATTGTTGCCGAAATTGTTGCTACCGTTAGTGGTACCAAAGTTTCATTTACCGTTAAAACCACTGGATCAATCATTGCCCAGTCGTGGAGTTTTGGCGACGGTACAAGTTCTACAGATTTATCTACGACACACGATTATACTCGTGTTGGTACGTTTGAACCATGTATAACACTGAAATTTAAAGACATCAGAAATGCAAACGCGTATTGCTCAAAGAAAATTTGCAAAAGCGTTACTACTACAGGAACCGACCCCTGCGCCGATTTTAATCCAAAGGGCAACATTACCATGGGCACCGATGGTATAGCCATTTTTGAAGCTTCGAGTAGCAGCAGTTCATCTAATACTTACACCTATCTATGGAATTTTGGAGATAATACTACAAGCACCGACCGCGTAGGAAAACATACCTACAAAGCAGGCACCTACAAACCTTGTGTTACCATAACAAGCTCAAATCCAAAATGCACAAAAACTCTTTGTTTCGAAATTACTAAAGCAGGCGAAGATCCATGTGCCAACTTTAATCCAACTGCAGATATTACAGTGGATGCAAATGGATTAGCGACGTTCAAAGGAATGTCGGGAACGGGTTATACAAATTCATGGGATTTTGGCGACGGAACCTCGGCTACAACGGTTGACGGAACCCATCAATATAAACCCGGATCTTATAAGCCATGTGTAACTATAACCTATACCAGCGGAACAACTAAATGTACCAAAACTTTATGCAAAGAAATTACAGTTACAGAAAAAGATCCATGTGCCGACTTTAATCCTCGTTTTGAATATAAAATAGGAGAAAACGGATTAGTAACATTTTACGGTGGCGGTAATACAACCACTAACTACACATATACTTGGAGTTATGGCGATGGAACATCAGGAACCGGTGGACAATCAACACATACATATAAGCCAGGAACCTATAAGCCTTGCGTAACGGTTTATGATGCGATTACTAAATGCAAAAAGACAGTCTGTTTAGAAATAACAATTACAGGAACTAACACCGATCCTTGCAAAGATTTTAACCCAACTTTTTCGTATAAAATTGATGGGAATGTTATCGTATTTGAAGCACAAAGCGGCACCAATTACACCTATAAATGGCAGTTTAGCAATAGCCAAACAAGCACAGATAGAGTGGTTAAAATTGACTTTAAAAAACCAGGAACATACAAGGGCTGTGTTACTATAACAGATCCAAAAACTAAATGCACCAAAACAATTTGCAAAGAAATTGTTATCAAGGGCAGAGAAACAGAAGATCCATGTAAAGATTTTAATCCTAAAGTTAGTTTCCAAACCGACGGTTTACGATTGAAAGTTGATGTGGATGGAGGAAAAGGATCGACCATGGAATGGAGTTGGGGTGATGGTACCAAAGGAAGCAACGACAGAACTGCAACTCACACCTACACCAAGTCTGGAAAATATACCATTTGTGTTACAGTATATGATGCTAAACGTAAATGCAAAAAAACAATATGCTTTACAATTGAAGTACAAGGCAAAACCCAAGACCCATGCGCTGATTTTAAACCAGATTGGTCATACACACTAAGTGGCAATACTATAACAGTAGAAGGTTCGAACATAACTGGAGCCGAATATGTGTGGAGTTGGGGCGATAAATTAGGCGATAAAGGCCGTGTGAATTCTCATACATTTAAAGTTGCAGGAAAATACACCATTTGCCTAACTATATACGACCCTAAAACCAAATGCACCAAAACTATTTGCAAAACCATTTCTGTTGGTGGACAAAAACTGATCGAACAAGATAAGGACGGAAAAGAAGCGTTGATGGTTTTCCCAAATCCTGCCGATACCAAAATATCGATTGTAACACAATCAGAAAGTGCTGCCAAAATTTCGATTAAAGATGTATTTGGTACCGAACTAATCCGATACGATGCTACCCCAAATTCTGATAAGTCTATCGATATGTATATTGATGCACTTCCTAGAGGCACTTACTATCTAAACCTAGAGCAGGATGGAAAGATAGAAAGCACAAAATTTGTAAAATAACAAAACTTAAAATATTTAAAAAAAGCGAAACTAATCAGTTTCGCTTTTTTTATGCCCTAGTTTAGGCTGAAAAGAATTTGGAAATTTCTGTGGTATTTAAATAATAATAATCTTATTTTTGCAGCCTTATTGTCCGATGGTGTAACTGGCAACACGTCTGGTTTTGGTCCAGAAGAGTCGAGGTTCGAGCCCTCGTCGGACAACTTAGACGAAGTTTATGATAGTCGAACCTTAAGAGAGACGAAAGTAAAACAGTATGGAAAAAACATCTAACAAAGTTAAGTTATTTACCTGCAGAGGTTCGCGATATCTATCGGAAAAAATAGCTGAAGAATTTGGCGAACCACTTGGTGATGCATCCTGTGCTTTATTCAGCGATGGAGAATTTCAAACCAGCATTAACGAATCGGTAAGGGGCTATGATATTTTTATCATTCAATCTACCAACCCACCACAAGATAATTTAATGGAACTTTGCCTTATGATTGATGCTGCTAAACGAGCATCAGCTCATAAAGTGGTGGCGGTTATTCCATACTATGGGCTAGCCAGGCAAGATAGAAAAGACAAGCCAAGGGTACCCATTGCAGCAAAAATGGTGGCGGATATTTTAACCGCCGTTGGAGCCGACAGAGTTATGACCATGGACCTTCATGCGCCTCAAATTCAGGGGTTCTTTAATATTCCGGTCGATCACTTGGACGCATCGGTAATATTTATACCTTATATTAAAAGTTTAAAATTACCAAATCTCAAGTTAGCGGCACCTGATGTTGGCGCTTCAAAACGCGTAAGATTTTTTGCTCAGGCAATGAATGTTGAAATGGTGATTTGCGATAAAGAAAGAAAAATCGCAAATGAAGTGGCTTCCATGACCATTATTGGCGATGTAAAAGGGTATGATATTGTGTTGATCGACGATTTGTGCGACACCGCCAATACCCTTTGTAAAGCAGCTCAATTGTTAAAAGAAAAAGGAGCGCGCTCCGTTCGAGCCGTTTGTACACATCCTGTACTTTCGGGTAAAGCCTACGAAACTATCGAAAATTCTGAATTAGACGAATTGGTGGTAACCGATACTTTGCCTATAAAATATCAATCCAATAAAATTAGAGTGTTAAGCTCATCAAAATTATTTGCAAACGCTATACGCAATGTAATAGATCATAACTCTATTAGTTCATTGTTCAGCATAGAAAAAGCATTCCAGCAAACATTAAATGTATAAAATATAAATGAAGACGATTGTATTAAAAGGAGATGCCAGAACCGGTACTGGCAAAAAAGCAACGAAAGCGTTGCGAATCGAAGGCAAGGTACCTTGCGTGGTTTATGGAAAAGGAGGTAATACTCATTTTGGTGTATATGAATATGATTTTAAAAATCTGGTTTATACCCCCAATACGTATCTAGTTCAGCTAAATCTTCCAGGAGCTCAAATTTTAGCCAAATTACAGGATATTCAATTTCATCCTGTATCCGAAGCCATTATCCATGTTGATTTTATGGAAGTGTCAATTGATGTGCCTTTAACCATTAGCATTCCAGTAACGGTAAGCGGCAACGCCCCAGGTGTAAAAGCCGGTGGAAGATTAATTGTTAAAATTAAAAAATTAATGGTAAAAGGAATGATCAAAGACATTCCTGATGCTATCGAAATAAAAGTGGACAACCTTGAGATAGGCCAGAACATAAGGGTAGCTGATATAAGCCTAAATGGATTGGAATTGTTGGATACGAAGGCAAATTCAGTTGTTTCGGTATCGGCCACCAGAGCTAGTATAAGTGCAGCCACCGAGGATGCAAAAGACGCTAAGAAAAAATAATAATTAGTATCAAACCATATCAAAAAGAGGGAGCAAAGTCTTCCTCTTTTTGTTTTTATATTCCCTGAGCTTTTTTGTAAATTTGCACTAAAATCCCAATACCTTATATGTTTGATTTAGAAATGATAAAAGCGTTGTACTCACGCTTCCCCGATTGCGTGGCTGCCGCCCGAAAAACAGTTGCCAAACCCTTAACCCTTACCGAAAAAATATTATATGCCCATTTATGGGAAACTAATGCTATTACAAATTATGAAAGAGGTGTTAGCTATGTTGATTTTGCACCCGATAGGGTAGCCATGCAAGATGCCACTGCCCAGATGGCCTTATTGCAATTTATGCAAGCAGGGCGATCGAAAGTTGCAGTTCCATCTACCGTTCATTGCGATCATTTAATATTGGCAAAGGATGGAGCCACTACCGATTTAGAAACCTCAAAAGTAGTTAATAAGGAAGTTTTTGATTTTTTAGCATCCGTTTCTGATAAATACGGAATTGGATTTTGGAAACCAGGTGCAGGTATTATTCACCAAGTGGTATTAGAAAATTATGCTTTTCCCGGAGGCGTAATGATAGGTACAGATAGCCACACTGTGAATGCAGGTGGATTAGGGATGATAGCCATAGGCGTGGGCGGAGCTGATGCATGCGATGTAATGGCTGGCTTGCCTTGGGAACTTAAATTCCCAAAACTTATAGGCGTAAAACTCTCAGGAAAATTAAGCGGTTGGGCCTCCGCAAAGGATGTAATTTTGAAAGTAGCAGGCATCCTTACTGTAAAAGGTGGAACCGGAGCCATTGTTGAATATTTTGGAGAAGGGGCAAAAAGTTTATCTTGCACCGGAAAAGGAACAATATGCAATATGGGTGCCGAAATAGGGGCTACCACATCGGTTTTTGGCTACGACGAAAAAATGTCGGACTATCTTAAAGCCACAGGAAGAGCAGAAGTGGCTTTAGCTGCTGATGCAATTGCACAACACTTAAGCGGCGATCCTCAAGTATATGAACAACCCGAACTTTATTTCGATCAGGTTATCGAACTTAATCTTTCCGAATTAGAGCCCCATATCAACGGTCCCTTTACCCCAGATATGGCTTGGCCAATATCACAATTTGCGAAGGCCGTTGTAGATAATGATTGGCCAGCAAAATTAGAAGTAGGTTTAATAGGCTCATGTACCAACTCATCATACGAAGATATAACCCGTGCAGCATCCATTGCCAAACAAGCCAGCGACAACGGAATAAAAACAAAATCTGAGTTTACCATTACACCGGGTTCTGAGCAAGTGCGCTTTACAGTGCAACGCGATGGGTATCTAAAAATTTTCGAAGATATGGGGGGCGTTGTATTGGCTAATGCGTGTGGGCCATGCATTGGTCAATGGTCAAGGCATTCGAACGACCCAAATCGAAAAAATTCAATTTTAACCTCTTTCAATCGCAATTTTGCGAAGCGCAACGACGGAAACCCCAATACACATGCGTTTGTGGCTTCACCCGAAATAGTTACAGCTTTGGCCATTGCAGGCGATTTAAGGTTTAATCCCTTAACGGATACTTTGGAGAATAGCTCTGGAGAAAAAATAAAATTTAAAGAACCATCGGGCATCGAGCAGCCTATAAAAGGATATGCTGTGGACGACGCAGGTTACCAAGCCCCAGCTCAAGATGGAAGCAATATTGTGATACAGGTAGCTGCCGATAGCGACCGTTTACAGTTGCTCGATCCATTTAAGGCTTGGGAAGGAACAGATTTGAAGGGTTTGAAATTATTAATAAAAGCAAAAGGAAAATGTACAACCGACCATATAAGTATGGCAGGCCCATGGCTAAAATATAGAGGGCACCTCGATAACATTAGCAATAACATGTTGATTGGGGCCTTAAATTATTATAACAACGAAACCAATTGTGTAAAAAATCAACTCACTGGAATTTACGGCGAAGTGCCTGCAGTACAAAGAGCCTATAAAGCTGCTAATATTGGCAGCGTAGTAGTTGGCGACGAAAATTACGGCGAAGGAAGCAGCCGAGAACACGCCGCTATGGAACCTCGTCATTTAGGCGTCCGCATTGTGTTAACCAAATCATTCGCCCGTATTCATGAAACCAATTTGAAAAAACAAGGCATGTTGGCTCTAACTTTTGCCCACAAAGAAGCCTATGATTTAATTATGGAAGACGACACAATAACCCTCTTGGGCTTATTGAATTTTGCGCCAAACAAGCCATTGCGTATGGTGTTGAACCATAAAAATGGAACTACCGATACCATCAATTGCAATCACACCTACAATGCTCAACAAATTGAGTGGTTTAAAGCCGGCGGGGCGCTCAATATTATCCGAAATCAAGCATAATTTATTCTAGCTTTTATGTAGGGGCCTATTCAGGGTATTTTTTATAAAGATTGATTTTTTTTTATAAAAAGTAAAAGGCAGTCATGATGTATTTGTATTTATGTATTCAATTGTATACAATAAAAGCAAACGAAACGAGTTATGTAAATTAAAAACAAAAACACATCTTATTCAATTCACCTAATTTTGACAAAAATTTAATTATGGAACACGAACAGCAAATCGCCAAAGACAAAAGGACCAAAACCTATCTTATGACCATTATTGGAGTATTATTTATAATAAATTTTGCTCTACTTTATAATTTAATTAGTAAAGATAAAATACTGGTAACCACCGAAGCCAAACTTGAAGACACATCGGCCGAAAAAGCGCAATTAGACAAAATGCTTAATGAAACCGAAATGTTACTGTTGGAATACAAAGGAAAAAACACCCAATTGGATAGCATCATCGATATAAAAAACGATGAAATATCAAGCAAGGTTACCCAAATACGAAAGATGCTTTCTCAAGGCAATATTTCGAAAGCCCAGCTAGCCATAGCAAAGCAAGAAATTGCAAAACTAAGTGCAAAAATTGCATCGGCTACCCAAATGATCGATTCATTATCTAAAGAAAATACCGTTCTAAAAATTGCGAATACCACTTTAGAAGAGGAAAATACCACTGTAAAGGAAGAAGTTCAAACTCAAAAAACTTTGAACACGACTTTAACAGATCAAAACAAAAAATTAGGCGATAAAGTTAAAATTGCATCGCGTCTAAAGGCCTTAAATATAAAGGTTGAGGGAATAATGATGAAAGGAACCAAGGAGAAAGCAAAAGGAAAATTGAGCAAAATAAGCAAGGTTAAAGTTCGCTTTGCGCTTGATAAAAATGAAATAGCCGACGAGGGTTTAAAATTGATTTATCTGCGCCTTATTGGACCAAATGGTTCAACAGTTGCAAACCAAAGTGCAGGTTCGGGAACCTTTGATATGGCTGGCGAAAGTGTAATGTATACCTCAAAAGCAAGCGTAAACTTTAGCAATGTAGTGGGCAACCCAGTAACTATTTATTTCGATAAAATTCCAGGAATGTCGGGCGGAGCCTATCGCGCTTTGTTGTATTGCGACGATTGGATGATTGGCGAAGGAAGTTTAAAACTTAAATAAGCCCAAAATATCTTATAAAAAAAGGCCACTTTAGTGGCCTTTTTTTATGCATTTAGAATAAAATTTTCTACCGTTTTAGGGTAATGCGATTGTTCTAATTCGTGTATTTTTATAGCCAACGATTGGGCATCGTCAACATCGTTTAGTTCAACCTCTGCCTGAAAAAGAATTTTGCCTTCATCGTAGTGTTCATTTACTAAATGTATAGTAATGCCCGACTTGCTTTGCTTGTCGCTAATAACCTGTTCGTGTACTTTAGCGCCGTACATGCCCTTTCCTCCATATTTGGGGAGCAGCGAGGGGT
>CAMDXE010000088.1 GCA_945878925.1 Chitinophaga pinensis | reverse complement strand
AAACAATTTTTCATTTTCAACCACTATATAAAAATAATCGTTTATACCATCGCCATCTGGAGTAAAAACATTGGCGGGTTCTGGAAATACTGCGGTATTAACAGGCTGCAATACAGGTTCTTGCACGGTTGTGTTTTCGTTTTTTATTTCGGATGGCTTATACGAAATCGGATCTTTATCATGTATTTTTATGATTTCGGGAGCTGACACTGCGAGAGGTTTAACACCTTCGCCCAATTCTGCTGTTTGGTACGAATAATCTGGATTTAAATCAAGCTTAAGGGCTGAATCATTCTTAGGTTCAGGATTTCTTTTTATTAAGCGTTTTGCGGGTATAGCATTTGCTTCAAAAAAGGTATCTAATGATAGAGGTGTTATGGGGGCAAAAAGATCTTTTTTTATTGCTATTGTTTTCGACTCAGTATCGGATGTTGGCATAAGTTGGTAGATCCCTAAGCCAAGGCCTCCTGAAATAATTAGTCCGGCAACTGATTTAAAAAGTAAAAGTTTTAGGCCTGCAACTTTTGTGGCTACCACAGCCTGAGCCCCTAAAGAAGAGGCAACCGACTCCCAAGCGCCTTGAGGTACAGGCATTTGTGAATTTTCGAGCGATTGTTTGAGCATCGCATCAAAAGGATTGGTGTGGGGGGTATTTTCCATCTTACCTATTGAAAATCATTTTTTATTCTTTTTTGTAACATTTGCCTTCCCTTATGCAGTTGTGTTTTGGAGGTATTTTCCGAAATGCCTAATAGGTTGGCAATTTCTTTGTGGCTAAATCCTTCGACAATAAACAGGTTGATAACCGTGCGGTAGCCTGTAGGTAGTTTTTGGATTTGGGTCATTATTTTATTGGCATCCAAATTGTGAAATTGAAAATCGTCTACGGCTAAATTATAAACATCTTCAACCTTTAGCATATCGGGTTTTCGCATTTCTTTTCGAATATATTCTAAGGAATGATTTATAAAAATCCGCTTCAACCAACCCTCGAATGAACCTTCAAATTTAAATTCACCAAGTTTTGTAAAAACTTTAATGAATCCATCCTGAAGCAGATCCTTGGCTTGATCAGAATTTTTTGCATACCTAAAACATATGGCATACATGGTGGGGGCAAATGTGTCAAATAACGTTTTTTGTGCTTTTGGATCCTTTGCTATACACCCCGCAATCAGGTTCGTGTTCCTTACTTCGGTTGGCGACATAGTTATGCATTCAAAATCTTCAAGTCACTCAATAGGGATGAAATTTAATAGATAGGCGTTGCCTGAAGGCAATAATTATTCTGATAATTTTTTAACACCATAATTTTTCGAATAGTATTCGCTTAACATTTCGGCGTAATATCCTGTGCTTTCTACCGCTTCGATGATTTCGGCTTCGCTAAGCGAATCGGCAATACTTTTATATTTAACGGCTAAAACATTATCTTTTAGATTAATAATAAGGGAGGCTTTGTAAAGATGAAAATTCATGTGAAGCAATTCCTCATAAAACTGCAATAATTTTGAAGGCTCGGGCAATTCGGTAATTGGCGCAATGACTTGAAAGGTTTCGATGGCGTTTTGGGTGCCGGTATAATTCCAATCCGAATTTTGGTTTGGTTTCCAAACATCAATAAATATGCCAATGGTTCCTCTAAATATTTGCCATTGCCCAGGTTCATCCCCACGTGTTTCTTCAGGGTTAAGCCCCATTTTGACTATGGCAGCATCGATAAGTGTTGAATAGGTATCTAACATAAAAAAGTAAGCAAAAATAATGCGTTTTCAATTTAGTTATTCGAAAAGCATTAAAAATGAAAAATTGGCAAGAGATATGGATGAATAATACTTACTTTTTTTGAAGAATTTGCCTTGTATAATCCTTGCCATCAAAAATTTCTAAAATATAGCTTGCATTATCAAGGTCTTTAATTTGCAGTTTATGCTTGCCAGCGGTGAAATTTTGGATGGTCAATACTTGGCCGTTCATCGCATATAGCTTCACAAATGAAGGGTTTGGCAAATTTAAAATCACAAAATCCGAAAACGGATTGGGATATACTTGAGGGGGCACATGGCTTATAGGCTGTGTTGTGGCCGATGATTGGTTTATGCAAAACGAGTCGCTTAGCCACTCTTGATTTTGCAAACCACTGGCTTTCCATCTAAAGCAAGACATTTCATTGGTAAGCGTAATATTTTCTTTGATAATTTCGGAGTTAAATAAAAATTTATCAGAGCGGTTAGCAGTCAAACTTAGCCATTGATTTTGTGTTGTACTGTATTTTTCGAGCACAATATTTACAACGTTTACCTGAACTTTGCTTTCTAATTCACAGGTATATTGATTATTGGTTTTTTTAAGAGAGGGGCTTAAGTTGGCAATAAAATTAATTGGGGCGCTGTGCAATGCACGCAAGGAATCGTGAAGATATCGGTATTTGGCCTGGATATGCGAATAGGGCTTATAGTGTAATAAACCAATAAATGGATATGATTTTTGTGTAGGCCACCAATTTGGTGAACTGGATGTATAAAAACTTTTGGGAAGTATGGCATTTTTGAAGCCCGATGTGTCGCCTGTTGGGGTGTAATTATACAAATTGCAATTTCCAATTCCTGTAAACATATGAAGGGATCCTGTATTTTCGTTGCCAATAAAATGAGTGGAGTTGCCTGCACCAGTATTCATAAATATGCCCCATAATTCGGCGCGGTTGCGGTAAAATACATTGCCGGGTCCATTAATCCCGTGAGAATTGTCAACCACAATATTTCCAACTTGATTGCCTTCAAACAAATTGGCAAATGTGTAATTGCCATGCAATACTAATTCGCCAGCCGAATTGGCAGGGAGTATGGCCTCGGTCCAAAATGGATTTATTGAATAATTGCCTGAAATAACATTGCCATTGGCTCCGCTCTGAATGAGTACACTGTGCCTTAAATTATCAAAAATATTATTTTCGACCAGGCAATTGCTTGCGCTATAACTAAGTTCAACGCCATAGGCTTTTCCACCTCCTCCATAATCAAATGCATGATGAAAATAACAATCGGAAACCGAGTTGCGATAACTTTTGCTAAAGGTAAGATGCGACATATTGCTCTTAAAACTTTCGACACCAAGCATGCTACAATTGACTGAATACGAAAAATTAAAATTATTGGTTTGGCCGGTCGTCTTATCTAGGCGTTCGATTTTAAAAAATCGAAAATGCACGTCGTGAATAGGAATAATTTTTCGAATACGAGGGTTTTTTAACCCGCCAAAATTCAATTTCAGCTCGCTTGAAATAAAAGAAGTTTTTGTTTTTATCGAATCCACCTTAAAAATTTGAGCCACGCTATTGAGTGCCCAATCGGAGGTGGCCAATCCGTTGCCATCCACCAGCAATTCGTAGTAAGCGTTTGGTGTAAGTAGGCTATCGCTTACTATAGATTTTGCATGAATTTTTAATTCACCTGGTATAGAACTAAACGAATTGGATTGAGAAGCCGAAATTTCGAATAAGTTGCCAATACCCAAATTGTCGAAAATAAAACGTGTTTTGGTGGCGCCTTCGCCAGCCAAGGTGATATTCGATTTTAGATTAATTGTTTTTTTAAATAGGTAGGTCCCCGCTGGAAAAAAAATAAGCAATTGAGTATCGGATTGATGCTTATTGATTCGATTTTGAAGAAGGGTCGTATTGTCTACGGTTCCGGTATTATTAAACCCAAGGGCATTAACATTGACGTTAAGCAGTGTAGGTTTAGATGCTTCGCATCCTGAATTTTGCCAATCAAACCTAATGCTATCCGGAATTTGCGACGCTCCTAATAGTGCTAAAACTAGAAATAGAAGAAGTAGGGAATATTTCAATTTCGGTCCAATTAATTACTACGAATTTATTAAAAAAAACCGAATGCTTAATTTCCTATTAAAAATAAAGCAGGTTTTTTGTGAAGGTCAATGTCATTGCTTGTCCAATTTTTTGTGATTTTGCAAACGATAATTTCCGAACTGTTGGCAATATTAACAGCCACACATAGTTTTGTATTTGGCTTTAATAGAGTTAATAAAAGTTCAAAAAGTTTCTCATTTCTATAAGGGGTTTCCATAAATAATTGAGTTTGGCCGGTACTCAACAAGGCATGTTCTAGGGTTTTAATTTTTTTTATTCGCTCGGCATTTTCAACAGGCAAATAGCCATGAAACGCAAAGCTCTGCCCATTGAATCCGGAGGCCATAAGAGCCATATAAATACTAGAGGGCCCACTTAATGGCACTATCTTTATTTGATTTTTGTGGGCAAAGGCCACCGCCGAATGACCGGGGTCGGCCACGCAGGGAATGCCTGCATCGCTAAGCAACCCCATGGAGGTTCCTTTAAGGCAATTGTAAAAGTAGGGGGTTAGGTCGATGCGCTCTTTGCTATGTTCGTTTAATAAGTGAAATACAAAATCGGATTGCGCAACAGGATGCTCAATGGATTTTAGAAACAGGCGAGCCGATTTTTCCGATTCCACAATAAATTCATTAAGAGCATATATTATTCTCAAAGAATTTGGAGCTATATCTTCTTTGCTCCCCACTCCTAAAAAATTAGGCACCAGATATAAAACACCTTTAATCATAGCTTCAAATATAGGGTTTGAAAGATGCAATCCTAGATTAATAACTGCCAGAACATGCAATTCGCTAAATCCTAAATTAACAAATTAAAATCTAACTTTGTGGCTCAAATTTATGAATCTTAACGAACCATCTCCAAACGCCAATTTACAGCCGTTTTCGGCCAATACAATGACAGAGAATACACTTAATTTAAACGCGCCCATAGCCAAAAAAAATCCAAAAATTTTAAGTAAACATGGCGACGAGCGGCTTGATAATTATTATTGGTTAAATGACCGGGAAAATCCGGAGGTAATTGCACATCTGACTTTAGAAAATAATTATACGAACGCGGTATTAAACCACACCCAAGGGTTTCAAAAAAAGTTATTCGACGAAATGGTGGGGCGCATAAAGCAAACCGACGAATCGGTTCCTTACAAATCGAATGGATATTGGTATTATTCAAGGTTTGAAACCAAAAAAGAATACCCAATTTATTGCCGAAGGATGGAATCTATGGATAACGACGAACTCATTATTTTGGATGTAAATACATTGGCCGAGGGGCATTCGTATATCGATGTGACGGGATTGAGCATTAGTTTGGATAATAGATATTTGGCATATGGGGTTGATACCTTAAGCCGGCGCATTTATACTATATATTTTAAAAATTTGGAAACTGGCGAAATACTTGAGGATACTATTGATAATACAACCGGTGGGTGTACATGGGCCAATGATAATAAACACGTCTTTTTTTCGGTAAAGGATGTAAATACCTTGCGATCGTATCAAATATATAGGCGTCAACTTGGTCAAAAAGAATCGTATTTGGTTTACGAAGAACTGGACGAAACTTTCAATTCATTTGTTTACAAAAGCAAATCAAAAAAATACATCATTATTGGCAGCGATAGTACACTAACTAGTGAATTTCGGATTTTAAATGCCCTTAGCCCCCTCGATAATTTTAAAGTTTTCGCAGCTCGAAAAAGGGGCCATGAGTATGGGATAGCACATTTTGAAGATAAGTTTTACATAACGAGCAATCAGGAGGCTATCAATTTCAAACTGATGCAAACGCCTGAAGAGGCCACCGAAATTGAAAATTGGACCGAGGTAATTGCACACCGCGACGATACTTTACTTGAGGGTATTGAGATTTTTAAGAATTATATGGTTGTAGAAGAACGTACAAATGGATTGACTCAAATGAGGATAATTAACCATTTGGATTCTACCGAACATTACCTCGATTTTGGCGAAGCGGCATACAGCGTGGGAGCCTCTATTAATCCCGACTTTAAAAGCGATTGGCTGAGATATAGTTATACCTCATTGACTACACCAAATAGTGTTTTTGATTACCATTTGGGTACACGGCAAAAAAAATTACTTAAACATCAAGAGGTAGTGGGCGGCTACAATTCTGAGGATTATGCTAGCGAAAGACTTTTTGCCACAGGATTGGATGGTGCGAGTATTCCTATATCGCTCGTATATAAAAAATCGAAACTTAAAAATTGCAAAAATCCATTGTTGCTTTATGGTTATGGTTCGTATGGAGCCACCATGGATGTGTATTTTAGTTCGGTTAGGCTTAGCCTCCTTGACCGTGGATTTATTTTTGCTATCGCACATATTCGTGGAGGACAAGAAATGGGAAGGCAATGGTACGAGAATGGCAAGTTGCTAAAAAAAGCAAATACCTTTAATGATTTTATTGAGTGTGCCCGATTTTTGATTGCCGAAAATTATACCATTCCGCAGCATTTATACGCCATGGGTGGAAGCGCTGGAGGCTTATTGATGGGAGCAATCGTAAATTTGAATCCGGAGTTGTGGAACGGTATTGTTGCCCAAGTGCCTTTTGTTGATGTGGTTACCACCATGCTTGACGATCAAATTCCATTAACCACAGGCGAGTATGATGAATGGGGCAATCCTAATGAAAAATTATATTACGATTACATCAAATCGTATAGTCCATACGACAATATCGAAGCCAAAGATTACCCAACAATGTTAATCACAACCGGCTTGCATGATAGCCAGGTGCAATACTGGGAACCAGCCAAATGGGTGGCAAAACTGCGTGAACTTAAAACCGACCAACATAAAATTTTACTTTTTACCAATATGGAGGCAGGTCATGGAGGTGCGTCGGGCCGGTTCGAAGGCTTAAAAGAAGTGGCTATGGAATACGCCTATCTTTTGGATTTAGAAGGAATTGGCGTTTAATTTTGTTGTTCGAATGTGTGTTGGATAACTCATCCTACGTTTATAAGATTTCAATAACCTTTCGCACAATATGAAAGCGCTGAGTAAAATCTCTAACTTTTATTTCCAGAATATAACTGCCTCTTGGCAACGTTTTGCCGTCCTTATCTTTGCCATCAAATGCTTTGCCATTTAAATCTGAACTGAAAATCTTTTCGCCCCATCGGTTAAAAATAATGTACTCCGAACTAATAATGCCCTTCGATACAATTTTTAATTCTTCATTTATACCATCGTTATTGGGCGAAAACGCATTGGGAACCCACAAATAATAAATATCACCAATATTAATTATTTTGGTTAGCGTATCGCTGCACCCCAAGGTATTAAAGGTAATTAAACGCACCTTATAGGCTCCCTTGTCTTTATATTTATGAATAGGATTGCGGAGTGTGGTTTCGGTTAACAAATCGCCAAACGACCAATCGAAGCTGCTATCGTTCGACGAAAGGTTGGTAAATGTTACCTCGGGATTGGCTAAGGTTGGTTCGTCGGGTAAAAATGAAAAGTCGCTCATGGGCAATTCAATTACGTTGATATAATTCGACTTTATAAGGGTATGCGAACACCCCTTTAAGGAGGTTGCCGTTAAGGTCACATCAAAAAGCCCAACCTTGGTATAGGTATATTTCGGGGCAACTACGCTGCTCTGATTTACAGGGCTAAAGGTCCACAAGTATGATGTGGCTCCAGTAGAATTATTTGTAAATTGGACCTCCGTATTTCGGCAAATCTTCGTCTTATTGGATATAAAATCGGCTATTGGCAAAGGATTAACGCTTGCATTTAGGAGTATGCTGTCTTCGTTTGAGCAAAAATCTTTTAGTTTAACTAAATATGGTGTGCTTGCCGTAGGTTTTAAATAAATATTGGATGAAATGGATGGAATGCCATTTATCAACCACTTGTAATTCATGGCCATGCCTCCCGAAAAGGTAAGCGATAACAGGCTTGAGTCGCCTACACAAAATTCGGATTTTGATAAAACGGCTCCTAGTTTTAATGCTGGCAATACCGTTACTTTAACAAGCGCCGAATCTTTAATAACCGTACAATTGTCAACCAAAATAACCTTATAGGTAGTGGTAATAGTAGGCGACACACTTTGGTTTTTGTTGGTATTTAATCCATTGTCCCAAGTAAATTTATATAGAAGGGGCTTTCCTCCCGATGCGTTTGGTTTCAATTGAGCAGTGGCTCCAAAACAGATTGTGGTATCGTTTAAACCCGATAATTTTAAAGCTTGCAATACATTTACTGAAATTGAATCTTTAATTGAGTTCGAACAATTATCCGAAAGGGTTAAAACATATTTTGTTAGGGCCATTGGGCTTACCGTATTTGTTTTTGTAGGAGGCAAGTCTTGGGTCCACGAATAGGTGTACATGGTGGCATCGCCTCCGCTAGGCAAAGTTTTTAAAACCACAGAGGTGCCTCGGCAAATTAAAGTATCTTTATTAAGTTTGACCATAAGGGGGGCCCTAACTATAATTAGCACCGAATCGCTTGCGCTTAAGGCGGTGCATCCATCGCTTAGCGAAACTTTAAGCCAAGTGGTGCTGTTTAATGTTATTGTTTTCGACACTCCTGTGCCCAGTCCATTGTTCCAAAAAAATACATACTTGCTGTTTAGGCCTCCCGAGCCCGATGCATTTAAATTGGCAGATTTATTTGTACATATTATGGTATCGTTAGTGTTTAATTTCACGGTTAACGGCTCTCGTATCGTTACGTTTACATAAGCAGTATCGTTCAAAAGTGTGCATGCATCTGATAATACAACCCTATATTGTGTAGTTGCTGTGGGTGATACCGTATGCGTTTTATTATTTCCTAATCCATGGCTCCAACTATATTGATAGTTATTACTTTGGCCGCCGCTAGCCTTTGCATTAAGATTTAGAGATTGGCCAATACAAAGCGTAGTGTCACTATTTAAACTTACGTCTAATTGAGGTCTTACGTCTACTTTAACCAAGGCCGAATCGACCGATTTTGTACACATATCGGTTAAATAAACTTTGTAGGATGTTGATGTCATTGGGGCGACGGTAATAGAGTCGTTGTTTGAAATATTTTGCCATGTAAAAACGTAATCCTTAGCATATCCGCCTTTTCCTTTACCATGTAACATCACAGAATTGCCAAGGCAAATGGTGGTGTCTTGAAAGGCCGAAAGATCTACAGGTTGTTTAAAGGCCTTATAAAACATCTTAAATCCTCTTCCGGTTACCAGAGGGTCCGACAAGTGGCGTAGGGTTAGCATACTGCCCATTACTTTAAAGGTTTTTCCTGCAAAAGGGAGGGTGTTTCCGGTGTAGCCGCCAATTTTTACACCCCCTGGGTAAGGGCCTCGGTAAAGATATAAACTGTCGAATTTGTTTTCATAATCAAAATCCGAAAACTTTATAACTATAGAATCCGAACCTGGAACATTAATTTTTAATACTGTAGTGTTTTGTTGTTTATAAATTCCTTCTCCTCCATCATCGTATACAAAGGATTGGCATTTACTTGTGCTATCCACTCCTTTTTGGGGCATTATTACCGAACTGCAAATATCAAATGTGGAATCAATTTTTATATATGCCGATTTTGTTAAACTATCGTATTTCGATTTAAAACAGCTCTTGGCTACAAGTTTAATGCTATAGCTGCCATATGCTGAATAGGTATGAGAAGGGTTGGTAGTGTTTGAAAAATTGCCATCGCCAAAATTCCATTTTACCGATACAGCATTGTCGCTGAGGTTGATAAAATTTACTGATTTTCCTGGATTGCAAATAATAGTGTCGGCACTAAAATTGGCTTTTACAAATCCACTGTCGTATTTGGGTCCAACATTACAAGCGTACCAAGCATTTGTAACCGCAACAACCTCTTTGCCACAATTGCCATATAAATCGACAGCCGATTGTATGGAATAAAATCGTGCATCGGCATAGGTTGAAGAGGGTGTTAGGTAGACTGTTAAATTTCTATATGCTATTTTTTCGGCTTTGATAATGCCAAGGCTATCTACTTTAAAAACATTAGCTACATCATTGGTGCCTTTGCCGCCTTCGGTTATTAAATAGTACCACCAATTTTGCACGCCGCTATTGGTATGTACACCTCCATTATCGCCAGTACCGGCATACCAATT
>CAMDXE010000087.1 GCA_945878925.1 Chitinophaga pinensis | reverse complement strand
TTCACGATCGTAATCGCTGGTTGTGGTTTCAATTTGCGCTTTGATCTGATTGATACGTCCTGTTATGCCTTCTTTATCTCCTGCACCATTCACTATGGTTGTATTGTCTTTGTCGATGCTTACTTTTTCGGCAGTCCCTAGCATTTCGATGGTTGTATCTTCTAGTTTATATCCTTGCTCTTCGCTAATAACAGTTCCTCCGGTAAGCACGGCTATGTCTTGCAACATTTCTTTGCGTCGGTCGCCAAATCCTGGCGCCTTTACTGCGGCTACTTTTAATGAACCGCGCAAACGGTTAACCACAAGGGTAGCCAAAGCTTCGCCTTCTATGTCTTCTGATATTATTAATAAAGGTTTGCCTGTTTGCACCGTTGCTTCCAAAATTGGAAGAATTTCTTTCATATTGCTAATTTTCTTATCGTAAATTAAGATATATGGGCTGCTCAATTCGGCAAGCATTTTTTCGGTATTAGTCACAAAATAAGGTGATAAATAGCCGCGATCAAATTGCATACCTTCTACTGTTTTAACTTCAGTTTCGGTTCCTTTTGCTTCTTCAACAGTTATTACCCCATCTTTACCAACTTTTTGCATTGCATTGGCAATCAATTCGCCAATTTTTTCGTCGTTGTTGGCAGAGATAGAAGCCACTTGTTTGATTTTAGTGTATTCGGTTCCAATAACTTCGCTGTTATTTTTAAGGTGTTCGATAACCTTGCTCACTGCTAAATCAATACCGCGTTTCAAATCCATAGGATTAGCACCGGCGGCTACGTTTTTCAAACCAGCCGTTACGATGGCTTGCGCCAAAACTGTAGCGGTTGTAGTTCCGTCGCCTGCTAAATCAGCTGTTTTGCTGGCTACTTCTTTCACCATTTGGGCGCCCATGTTTTCAACAGGATCTTTTAAATCAATTTCTTTGGCCACTGTAACTCCATCTTTGGTGATGGCAGGGCTTCCGAATTTTTTACCAATTACTACGTTTCTTCCTTTTGGGCCTAAGGTTACTTTAACTGCATTTGCTAAAGCATCTACGCCGCGTTTTAATCCTTCGCGAGCTTGTACATTAAATAATATTTGTTTTGCCATTACTTTAAGTTTTTAATAATTATTGAATTTAATTTTTTAAACGATTGCAAGAATATCTGATTCGCGCATAATGAGGTAATCTTTTCCCTCTACTTGTATTTCGGTTCCTGCATATTTGCCAAATAAAACGGTATCGCCTGGTTTAACAGTTACAGGCTCATCTTTTTTGCCTGGTCCTGCAGCTACTACAGTTCCTTTCTGTGGTTTTTCTTTGGCAGTATCTGGAATGTAGATACCTCCAGCAGTTTTTTGTTCGGCCGGTGCGGCTTCTACTAGTACTCGGTCGGCTAATGGTTGAATGTTCATAGTATATTTTGTTTTTAATTTACATTTTTTTGTAGTGCATAAGGCATGCCAATAGACTTTAGTAAACGATAAATTTTATTTAAAGTCAATTTGTCATATTATGTGACAAGGCGTTTGGTTTTAATTCTTCATACACCTTGACAATGGTTTATTCTTTTAACTAATAACGGGTTTATAAGTTCGTTGACGCAATGCTTCGTAAATAATTATGGCTGCCGAATTAGCAACATTCATCGAATCAACCTGACCGTACTGGGGTATTATTATATTTTGAAATTTATTTTTAAGCCAACACTCTTTTATTCCATTTGCCTCCGAACCAACTACAATTGCGCTCGAGCTTGTATAATTTTGGCTGGTATAGGGCGTAGCCGAATCAAGATAAGTAACAAAGGTGGAAATGTTATTTGCGCCCAACCATGTTATACACTCTTCGGCATTGGTTACAATTATTTTTTTTGTAAATACGGCTCCCAAACTGGCGCGTATGCAGTTAGGGTTATAAATATCGGTTTGAGGATCGCACACCACAATAGCATCAACTCCGGCGGCATCGCAAGTTCTTAGCATGGCACCAAGATTGCCCGGTTTTTCTACCGAATCAATAATTAGTAATAATAATTTTTTTGAAACATCAATGGCCTCGAAATGGCAATTATTTGGGTGTATTATGCCTAAAACATTGGCTACACCTTTGCGGTAAACCATGCTGTCGAACACCTGTGGAGAGACATCAATCAAAGGAGTGTCGGGCATAGCGCCTAATTTTGCTCTTAATTCTATTTCGCTAATATAGGCGCTGCAAAACAAGAGTTTTTGAACGGTATGGCCAGCAACAATTGCCAATTGACATTCTCTAATACCCTCAACCAACGCCATATTTTGTTTTCGCCTTTCACGATTTTTTTCAAGCTTCTGAACCTGCTTGATAAGGATGTTCTGAAAACTGCTAATGGGTTCCATTAGGGCAAAGGTATAGGGTTTATCGTTTTAATATTAATTCTTCAATTCTAATACCCTATTAATATCCAAAATTTCATGTCCGGTTATTTTCTTAAAGTGTTTCATTAAGGCCAGTTGAAATTCGGCAAATTCATTTTTTTGATCTTTTGTTTTTACCACATAATTGATAAGGATGGTTCCTTGATGAGAAGCCAAAGCTTTGAGTTGTGATAAAAACTCTGGTGTATTAATCGAAGATTCAACGTCCATGTCGATAAATAAGTCCACTATAATTAAGTCGTATTCTTCATCCAACTGGTGTATGATTTCAAAAGCGTTGCCACAAATAATATGTGTTTTATCCAGATTTAGTCGGTTCCAATACTTCAAACAATCAATAATGGCGGGATCTATTTCTACAGCTGTAATTTTAGGATCAAGCCCATATTGTCTTTGTATAATGTCGATAACACTTCCGGTTCCTAATCCAAGAATTAAAATAGATTTTGGATCACAATTTTGAAGGTCCATGCGATCGAAGGCCTCTTCGAAAACCTTGTGTAAATTGCCATAACTATAATTGGCATTTGTGGTATTGAGTAAAAGCTTGCCAGCCTCCAATTGTAAGCAAAGGCCTGGATTATAATTGGAAGAGATTTTTTTGACTGTTACCAAATAAAAATAAGAAAGGAATTGCTTCAACCACATCATGTTTTTTTTAATTAGTCGCAATCGGGGCTATTTTTTTTGAAAACAGAGTTCACTTTCATCATGCTTTAACAGTCTAAATTTTATTAATAAGTGGAGAAATGTTTCGAAAGGCGGGGGATTAATCTGAGAAAATATCAAGTAAAGTGTTTGGTTGTAACGAATTATAGGCCTTTATCAGAAAGCTAATTGAATGCTATACTTGCCTACCTATTTAAAATTTATTCTTCCACATCATACTCTCTACCGGTTTTACGGTACGTTTACTATATTTCGAATTTGGTTTTTTATTGTATAGCGTTTCAATTTCGCCTTCTACTAAAAAGTAAAGCAATTGCCCAATGGACATACCTCTATAAATACGAACCGGTTGAGTACACGATATTTCTAAGGTCCATGTATTACAGAATCCAACATCGCCTTTGCCGGCTGTGGCATGAATATCAATCCCCAATCTTCCCGTACTGGATTTGCCTTCTAAAAAAGGCACGTGTTTATGGGTTTCGGTATATTCTTCGGTTACGCCCAAATAAAGGATGCCCGGTTGCAAAACATAGCCATCCAATGGAATTTCAAAGAGATCAACTTTATTGTGAACTTTCGAATCTAACACCCTGTCTTTGTAACAGCCTAAGTATTTTCCGAGGTGCACATCATAACTATTGGTGCCTAAGCATTCCTTTCGAAAAGGCTCAATTAAAATGGTTCCTTTCTCTATTTCCTCTAAAATTTTTAGGTCGCTTAAAATCATCTCTTATCAAGGCGCAAATTACTAAAAGTACGGCCTATGTTTAATAAATTTTAAAACTATTCTGGATTATTTTTATTAAATATTAGCATGTTTTTTTTCAATACTTTTGTGTGTCGTCATGTCTGTTGTTTCGCCCGAAATTTTAATAAAAATTCAAAATTATTGTGTCTATCAGGAACGATGCCATGCCGAAGTGCGTAATAAATTATATGAATTAGGCTGTTCGACCCAAACGCTAAATGAAATAATGGTTAGCTTAATTGAAACTAATTTTTTGAACGAAGAACGCTTTGCAAAAGCCTATGCCGGTGGAAAATTTAGAACTATGAAATGGGGGAGAATGAAAATTCTGAATGAGCTTAAATCCCGTAAAATAACAGATTACTGTATTCGGATGGCGTTAAAGGAAATTGATGATTTAGATTATATGGAGTGTTTGGCCCAATTGGTTGAAAAAAAAATAAAGAAGGGAGCCGATTGGAAAGAAAAACAAAAAGTTACCACTTGGTTGTTGAGCCGTGGTTTTGAACTGCATCTTATCAAAATTTCCTTAGCAGCTTACAGTTAATTTACAAAAAAATCGGCCGCAATTCCATCGGCAAAAAGCCGGCCTTCATTTGTTAATTTAATACAATTTTTATCGAGGGTTAATAAATTCAAGGCGCTGTATTTTTTTATTAAATCCATTTTTGTTTCCATGAAATTTATATTGGCTAATTCATTGGCATGGTCCAAATTTAAACCCCAACACGTGCGCAAGGCGGTTAATATATATTCATTTAGTTTGTTGGTAGGCGTCAATAATTCGATTTCAAAAAGGGGTTTATCGATTTGCCAATTTTCAATATAGGCGTTATTGTCTTTTACATTCCAGCGGCGCTCAAGCCCATTGTAGGAGTGGGCCGATGGCCCAATTCCAAGGTAAGGTTCTTGTTGCCAATAGGCTGTATTGTGTTTCGAATAAAAACCATTTCTACACAAGTTCGAAATCTCATAATGCTCCCAATGATTAGCTGCCGTCCAATTGCTCAGCATATTAAAATGTTTGGCGGCTAAATGTTCATCCGTAGGAAGGTAGCGTTTGGTTTCAATTAATTTTTTTAAAGGCGTGCGTTCTTCAACCGTTAAGCAATAGCACGATAAGTGATTAATTGGAAAGTTTTGGGCAATCTGTAAATTGGCAAGCCATTGATCGTTTGATAAGCCAGGAAATCCATAAATAAGATCGATGCTTATGTTTTTTATACCGGCATCTACGGCATTGTTCACGCATGTTTCGGCTTGAAGGGCGTTGTGCGAACGATTCATCCATTTTAGATGTTCTTCGAAAAACGATTGGATGCCAATGCTCAACCTATTTATTCCTTTTGTATTTAACTGCTGGCAATAATCGGGTGTTAAATCGTCGGGGTTGGCTTCTAAGGTAATTTCAGGGTTTTCAGCTACAGAATAGTTTTCATAAATGGTTTCTAAAATTTTGGCAATATCTTCAATTGGTAAAATTGAAGGGGTTCCTCCTCCAAAATAAATGCTTGAAATGGGGTGGACCTTAAAAAAATCAAATTTTTTATGTTTGCCATAATAGACCAGCTCCCTAACAATGGACTGGGTCATTTCTGGCCTGTGTTTTTTGTTTACCGAAAAATGAAAATCACAATAAAAGCAAGCTTTAGTGCAAAAGGGAATATGAATATAAATACCCGACACTTCTAAAAATTAAGTTTTCTGCTTCTTTTTTTTGGCCGAAGGAAATAAAATATTGTTCAATATCAATCGGTAGCCGGGAGAATTTGGGTACAGCGACAATTCGGTAGGCGGTTCGCCAACAATGTGTTGGTAGTCTTCGGGGTCGTGTCCGCCATAAAACGTCCAAGTGCCTTTGCCCATGGTGCCATGTATGTATTTGGCCTCGCCAAGCGATTGATTTTGGCCCATAATGAGTACGTCGTTGCGAATTAATGATTTTCGAAACGCGGTGGTTTGCCCCATAAATCCTTTGATAGCTTTCTCGTGATTTTGGCAGAGCATCGACGGAACAATATCAAACTTAGCTGAGAAATCGAACAGTACAAATAAATCATTGGTTTCGCTCACCATTCTTTCTTGATATTGCATATCAATATTCGAATATTCATAAGCATAGGGGTTCATCTCAAGCTGAAAATTTTTGAAAGCAAACGTATGTTCGTAGTTCAACTTCGATTGCGCATTGCCATCCATGCCATCGCCATCGTACATCGATTCGCAAATGTCAATTCCATCGGCGGCCAAGGCTATGTCGTAGCTATCGGTGGCGCTACACATGGCAAATAAAAACCCACCTCCTAAGGTAAAATCTCTTATTTTTTTAACCACCGCTAATTTCAGTTCCGATACTTTTTTAAATCCATGTTTGGCCGCTATGGATTCGGCTTCTTTTACCTGTTCTTTGTACCAATCGGCTTGGTGATAGCCGTTCCAAAATTTGCCATATTGCCCAGTAAAATCCTCATGATGCAAATGCAACCAATCGTATAAAGGCAATTTACCTTCAAGCACATCGTCGTCGAAAATGGTAACATAGGGTATTTCGGCATAGGTTAACACTAAGGTTACGGCATCGTCCCAAGGTTGTTTCGATTTTGGGCTATATACGGCTACTTTGGGCGCTTTTAATAATTTAACCACTTCCATATTTACCGAAGGATTTGCAATTTCGGTATAAATTCCTAAGGCTAAGGCGTCTGATATTTTTTGATAACTTACCCCACGTAAAAGGCATTCTTTTTCAAATTTAGGATTGCTCTCTACCATAAAACTGCCCCCTTTATAATTCAAAAGCCATTCTACCTCTTGGTCGAATGAGAGTATCCAATAAGCAATACCATAGGCTTTTAGATGATCTTTTTGAGTGTTATCCATAGGAATCAAAATTTTTGAAGCCCACGTACAATAGCCATTAAATAGAATAAGTATTGCTAAGAAAAGTTTTGTTTTCATTAAAAAATTGACGAAATTTTACTACCCAAATAAACGGCCAATAGCCCACAAATATTGCTCAAAATTACGTAAACTAAAGCGGTTTGATTTTGCCCACGACTCATTAATTGAAAGGTTTCGTTGCCAAGAGCCGAAAATGTAGTAAATCCACCAATGATCCCAATGAGCACAAATAATTTTAAGGTTTCATTTCCAAAATTTAAGAGGGGATACAAGAGCCCAATGAGCAAGCATCCTGAAATATTGACTGCAAAAGTTGACATTGGGAATCCCGATGAAGGCGTTCGAACACATAAACCTATGATGTATCTTAAGCTTGCACCCAATCCGCCGCCTGCAAAAACCACCATTAATTTAGATAGTTCATTCATAATAACTATAAAAATAGCGCTTCCAAGAATTTAATTTTCCTTGCATATTATAACTCAGGGTTTGATCGAGTAGCCCATTGGCGCTGTAAATAAATTCGGTCCAGGTATTGTTGCTGTATTGTGTACGGCTCAATTGAGCATCGAAATTATAGTAATTCCATCCTTTTGTAAACGATTCCTTAGGCAGTTTGGTTTCGGTCGAAAATTCGAGAACTTTTTTACTGATGGGGGTAATGTCAAAATTTCGCTTTTCAATAAGTTTCATGTCGTGGGTATACGTCCAAATGGTTTTAATATTATTGGCCTTATCATAATCATATAAAAGGTTAAATTTTGTGGTATCCAATCCAATGATTTCTAAAATGCGCATTTTAGTGGCGAATCCATTTTTGGCATAGGTATATTCATTGAGTGTTGTAAACGAGTCGGATTTTTGTGGACTGTTTTGTATTATTTTTATAACATCATTTTTGTTATTGTAATAGTACCGAATATTCGTTTCATAGTCTTCGTTCAATTGTCTCGAAAAAATGATCCTATTAAGTGAATCATAGGTATTAAAATTTTCGCTTGAGCCGCCCCAGCCATAGCAACTTTTGGCATTTTTTTGGTAAATAATGCGCGCTAAAGTATCCAAATTGTAAATTTCAACTAGGCAGCTATCATCCAAGGTGCGCGAAGGCAATATGGGCAATTTCACATAAACCCACATTTTTTTTACCTTGTAGCCTTTGAACAGTGCGGTGTCAATACCATCCTGGGCTTGACTTAGTGGAGCAAGCATAAAAATACCTAAGCAAATTAGCATGCATTTTAAATATCGTATCATGTTGTTTTCATAATCAAATAGTATTCCAAAAATTTTGTTATCGATCAAAAGAGGCAAAGCTTCCATCACCTAAACTCGCCATGTTATGGTCTAAAAATTTAAAATGGGCGGCCATCGCTATCATGGCGGCATTATCCGTACAATATTCAAGTTTAGGAATATAAGTAGTCCACGATTGATCCTTCGCCATTTTTAAAAATTCTGTTCTTAAGCCTAAATTTGCCGACACACCACCAGCAATTGCTATATGTTTTATTTTCGTTTGCAAAGCCGCTTGTTTTAATTTTGATAGTAGGTAGGTAATTATGTTTTGTTGAACCGAAGCGCAAATGTTAGACAAATTCTGTTCAACAAAGGTTGCATCTTTTTTTACAGCATCTTTTATAAAATAAAGCACGGCCGTTTTAAACCCCGAAAAACTAAAATCGAGATTTGGTACTTTTCCGCTAGGGAAACTAAAACAATGAGGGTCGCCATTTTTAGCGTTGCTATCAATAAGGGGCCCGCCTGGATATGGGAGACCTAAAATTTTAGCTACCTTATCAAAGGCTTCGCCGGCAGCATCATCAATGGTTCGGCCTAATATTTCCATCGATGAAGGTGAGTTTACTTTCACAATTTCGGTATGTCCACCCGATACCAATAAACATAAGTAGGGGAAAGGTGTATCGGGCGAATCGATCAGCAGCGACAACACATGTGCTTCGAGGTGATTTACAGCTACCAATGGTTTGTTTAAGGCTAAGGCCAATCCTTTGGCAAAGCTACTTCCTACCAACAACGACCCTAATAAACCTGGACCCTGGGTGTAGGCAATTCCATCAATAGCATCGAGGCTTACATTGGCTTGTTTTAAGGCCATATCTACCACAGGAACAATGTTTTTTTGGTGCGCACGTGAAGCCAATTCTGGCACTACTCCCCCGTATTGTTGATGTATATCTTGATTGGCAATTACATTCGAAACTATTTTTGCATTGCAGATTATCGAGGCGGCAGTATCGTCGCACGACGACTCGATGGCTAAAAGGGTAATATTTTGGACATTCTTAGCGTTTATCTGCATATTGCAATTCCTTACAAGGTGCAATTTTAGTTAAATTCGCAGGTTACTAGTTGAAAATACTAAAAAAAATATCGAAAGGATTTCTTATAACCATTGGTTTAGTGGTTGTTCTTTTGGCCTTGATATACTTTATCGTAGCAAGCAGTCGGTTTCAAAATTGGGCTGCACAAAAAGCCGTAACGTATTTGTCAAAAGAATTGCAAACGAAGGTTAGCTTAAAGTCTATAAAATTCAAACTCATCAACACTCTCGTTTTGGAGGGTCTGTATATTGAAGATAAACATGGAGATACCTTGGCTTATTTTGGAAAACTAAAAACAAACTTTAATTATAGATTGCTTTTCGACAATACGCTGCAATTGGCTAGATTGAGTAGGGTTGAGATTGAAGATTCTAAATTAAACATGCTGATTCATCCGAACGAAAAACGGTATAATTATGAGTTTTTGGTTGACTATTTTTCAAGTCCATCGGTTTCTTCTAAGCCGCATGTGGTATTCAAATTGTTTATTGACCAAGTAAAACTTAAGAATGTTGATTTTACATTGCAGGATAAAAATTATTCAAAAGCGAGGGGTCGTAAATTTGATGAATCCTTTATGGTTTTTAAAGGAATTGACGCCCATATTGCCCCATTCAAACTCTTTGACGATTCGCTAAATTTAGGCATTAAAAAATTATCGTTTATTGAAAAGTCGGGATTTGAAATCAAAGAATTTTCTTCAAAAATGATAATTTCAAGAACTAAATTGGAATTTGATAACCTTAATTTAAGAACACCACATTCGCACTTGAAAGACTATTTGAAATTTTCGTATAAGGGTTATGGCCAGCTATCCGATTTTATTGATAGTGTTAGATGGAAGGCAAATTTTACGAATTCAAGGGTAAGCATGAGGGATGTAAGTTATTTTTCGGATGAATTGCTTTCCTATAAATTTCCTGTTAAACTAAGTGGAAAGGTAACAGGAACCTTAGCAAAGTTGAGGGGGCGAAATATGGATATTACCGTCGATAGGCTAAATCGGTTCAAAGGCGATATTTATTTGA
>CAMDXE010000086.1 GCA_945878925.1 Chitinophaga pinensis | reverse complement strand
AAAATTTTCAAACCCGGCTAAGCAAGCATTTTGCGCTGCTCGACTTTAAAGGAATCAACTATAGCAAAGCGTTTTTTGAGCTCACCTCAGAGGTTTCGCCTCATCCTTCAAAACAAGGCATTTTAGTGCGCTTGCTTACGCCATTCGATTCGAGCAATATACGATATACCCTCACCAACGATTCGGTAAACCAAAATTCGAACGCCTATCAATCGGCCATTTATATTCAAAATAATTGCACCCTTAAAGCAACTTATTTTGAAAACGGCATTCAAAAAAGTGTTCCCTTATCTCAAACCTTTTCGATTTCAAAATCTACCGGAAAAAACATAGAGTTAAAAACGCCTCCACATCCTAATTATGCATTAGGAGGAGCGTTTACACTGGTGGATGGTTTGGTGGGCGATAAAACAAAATTTGGGCGCGACTGGCTTGGATTTAAGGAACAAACCTTTGAGGCTATCATCGATTTAAACCAGGTGCACCAGCTAAATAGCCTTGGCATAAATACCCTAAAAAACCCTGGAAGTTGGATTTATTATCCAACGAATATTAGGTATTGGGTATCGAACGATGGGAATAGTTATAAATTAGCGGGGTCAATGGATAGCCAAACTATTAATACGTGTTCAGGCATTATCAACGTCGGCTTAAATACTGAAGCCCGCTATATTAAAGTAGAAATAAAACCCATAGGCATAATACCCGAAGGCAGTCCTGGAGCCGGATCGCAAGGTTGGCTCTTTTTAGATGAAATAACAATTGATTAATTAAAGATATGACCACACGAAAAAATTTTATTAAAACGGCTTCAATGGCATCGGCTACATTATTATTAAGCTCGTTTAAAGACTATAAACTTTCCAAAAAACCCGTTCAAAAACCAGTTGTTATTTCCACTTGGCGATTTGGACTAAAAGCCAATGAAGCCGCATGGAAAATTTTGCAAGCTAAAGGCAGAGCGCTCGATGCGGTTGAAACGGGTGTAAAAGTACCCGAAGCCGACCCCAATGAGCGCAGTGTAGGCTATGGAGGCCGACCCGATAGAGATGGTCGCGTAACCTTAGACGCCTGCATTATGGATGAATTTTCGAATATCGGTTCAGTGGCGTGTTTAGAACATATAATGCACCCTATTTCGGTGGCAAGGGCCGTAATGGAAAAAACCCCACATGTGATGTTGGTTGGCGATGGTGCTTTACAATTTGCATTAGAACAAGGGTTTCAAAAGCAAAATTTGTTGGTAGAAGAATCGGAAAAAGAATGGAAAGAATGGCTCAAAAAAAATGAATATCAACCCAAGGTAAATATCGAAAATCACGATACTATTGGAATGTTGGCCTTAGACAGCCACGGAAATTTATCGGGAGCTTGCACCACAAGTGGCTTAGCCTTTAAAATGCACGGACGTGTGGGCGATTCGCCAATTATTGGCGCGGGCCTTTATGTTGACAACGAAATTGGAGGCGCAACTGCCACCGGGCATGGCGAAGAGGTTATTCGCATTTCGGGATGCCATTTAGTGGTTGAATTAATGCGGCAAGGCCTCGCACCACAAAAGGCATGCGAGGAGGCTGTGGCTCGAGTGATTCATCTGATGAAATTAAGAAAAAAGAATTTGTTGGATATTCAAGTAGGGTTTATTGCCTTAAATAAACAGGGCGAAACGGGTGCTTTTTGCGTTCAAAAGGGATTTAATTACGCCAAATACGATGCCAGTGGAAATACATTAATTGACTCGGATTCATTTGTAAAATAGGGCGAATCAATGGCTCCAAAATTAGAAATTGCCTGTTTTAATTTAGAGTCGGTGCGTATAGCTGCAAATTCGGGAGCCGATCGCATAGAGTTTTGCCATGAACTTGAATTGGGTGGAATTTCCCCGAGTTTTGAAGATGTAAAGCAAATAACGCAATTCCTCAAAATTCCACTTTACATAATGATAAGACCAAGAGGCGGAAATTTTGTATACAGCCCATCGGAGTTTGACCAAATGAAAATGGAAATCGAACATTTCAAATCTTTGAACGTCGATGGTTTTGTATTCGGAATATTAGAAGCAGACCACAGTATTGATGTTAAAAAAAATGCCGATTTAATTGCTTTAGCGTCACCGCTTCCCTGTACTTTTCATCGCGCTTTCGACCAAACTAAAAACCTGAGCAAATCTTTAGAATCCCTGATAGAATGTGGATTTAGCACTTTGCTTACCTCAGCAGGCGAGGCCAATGTAGTAAACGGCGTTGAGGGGCTGCGCAATTTAATAGAGTTAGCCAAAAATCGAATTCAAATTATGCCAGGAGGCGGCGTTCGTTCAGGTAATATTGAACAGCTGATAAAATCGTGTTCGGCATCTTTCTATCATTCGTCGGCCATTGTTGATGACTCTGATATTGCCGATGCCAATGAAATAAAATCGTTGAAACACATTCTGATGGATTTGTCATGAACCTTAGAAATCGATTAATGTGTTTAACAAGCCTCGTTTTAGCCAACTTTGGCCATGGGCAAAATATCGTTAAAAGCCTAAAAAATCAATCGTGGCAATTTCGCAAAATGGGCGATAGCACGTGGATGAGTGCAACAGTTCCAGGAACCGTACATACCGATTTGATGGCGCATGAACTCATTCCCGATCCGTTTTACGAATCGAACGAAGCCCTTGTTCAGTGGATTGAAAACGAAGATTGGGAATATATTACCACCTTTGAACTTTCGGAAGAGTTGCTAAAAAATCAGCATTGCGAATTAGTGCTGAGCGAAGTAGACACCTATGCCAAAATTTATATAAATGGCATATTAGTGGTAACTGCTGACAATATGTTCAGAACATGGCGCCCTGAAATAATACCTTTTTTAAAACCAGGAAAAAATACCCTTTACATCCATTTTGAATCGGCAAAAAAGAAAGCGCAAAAAGAGGCCTTAAGCCTCCAATATGAATTGCCTGGCAAGGATAGAATTTTTACACGTAAGGCCCAATATCAATACGGATGGGATTGGGGACCGCGATTGGTAACCTTTGGCATTGGAAAATCCATAGATTTAAAATTTTGGAATGTTGCAAAAATAAATGCCCTCACCTATACCCAAGCCATTGTAAACGATTCGGTAGTTGAACTTACCTTTCGATGGACGCTACAAGCCCATGCTACAAAAACACTCTGCCATTTACAAATTTCAATACCCGATTCGGCTTTGGGCCAAAGCCAAAAATCGCTTGTATTAACCGATTTAGACTCGGTATATACAAGCACATTTCGGCTAAAAAACCCCAAAAAATGGTGGTGCAATGGATTGGGTAGCTCGTATTTATACCCCTTTACGTTTCGCTTAAGCCAAGGAAAAAATAATTTAGATTCCAAAACCATTAGCATCGGAATTCGAACAATTGAATTGGTGCAAACGGAAGACTCTATTGGCAGAAGTTTTTATTTTAAACTAAACGGAGTGCCCGTTTTTATTAAAGGCGCCAATTATATTCCACCCGATAATTTCATGACAAGGGCTACAAAAAAAACATATCAATCCATTGTAAAAAATGCCGTGGATGCCAATATGAATATGCTTCGCGTTTGGGGAGGCGGCGTTTATGCCGATGATAAATTTTATGAAGAATGTGATAAAAATGGAATTTTGGTTTGGCAAGATTTTATGTTTGCATGTGCCTTGTATCCTTCAAATAATGAGTTTAACGAAACGGTTAAACATGAGGTTATCGATCAAATAAATCGCTTGCAACATCACCCTTGTATAGCCCTATGGTGTGGCAATAACGAAATTGTCGAAGGATGGCACAATTGGGGATGGCAAAAGGAATTTAAGTATACGGCCCGCGATACGTCCGAAATTTTCAATAATTACACTCGCTTTTTTGAGCATTTATTGCCCAATCTCATTGCTCAATACGACCCCTCTCGACTAAATAATTATTGGCCGTCATCGCCATCGATTGGCTGGGGCCGAAAAGAAAGTTTGTTGCGTGGCGACTTGCATTATTGGGGAGTATGGTGGGGCATGGAACCGTTTGATGTTTACAAACAAAAGACTGGTCGCTTTGTTTCGGAATATGGATTTCAGGGCATGCCAAATCTTTCTACTTTCAAAAAAATAGCCCAAAATACCGACCTGAATTTAAAATCTCAAACCGTCCTTAGCCATCAAAAACATCCAACAGGGTACCAAACTATAAACACGTATATGCAACGCGATTATAAGGTGCCAGCTACCCTCGAATCCTACATCTATGTAAGCCAAATATTACAAGCGCATGCTATGAAAATAGCCATAGAAGCCCATAGGCGGGCTAAGCCAATTTGTATGGGAACCCTTTATTGGCAACTAAACGATTGTTGGCCTGTAAGCTCATGGAGCACCGTCGATTTTTACTCCAATTGGAAAGCGTCGCATTACCAAGTAAAACGAAGCTATGCCCAAACCATTCTTTCGTTTAACGAAACCGACACCACGGTTGAACTCTATTATTGCACCGATGCCTTATCGCCAAAAAACGATACCTTAAGGATTAAAATCCTAAACTTTGACGGAACTGTTCATTGGCAAGAAAAAGTTTTCATACCTCTAAAACCATCTTCAAGTGAAAAGGTGTATAGTTTAAAAAAATCGGTATTTGGTAAATTTGCGCTTGAAATGACTTTGCTGACGGCTTGTTTAACATCGGATGCAATAAAAGCTGTTTTCTATTTTAAAACTCCTAAAGATTTAAAATTGAGCAAGCCAGAGTTTTCCATTACCCCATTGAGCTCTACAAGTTTTAAATTATCGTCAAGGGTTTTGGTCAAAAATGTAGCCTTGTCTATCAAAAACTATGACTTAAGGTTTAGCGATAATTATTTTGATTTGCTTCCAGGTGAAGCTAAAATAATACGCGTGCAAAGCCCCTCTATCAAAATTAATTTTAAAACCCAATTGGAAATAAAGTCGCTTTATGATGTCAACTAAGTAGATTTCATGAAATGGTAAATTTATCAATTGCGAATTAGGGATTTCCCTGTCCGCTGTCGCTCGCATCCTGCGAGTGACCCAACTAACCTAACTTATCCTCGTTTGCAATAAGGATAAGGAAATTATGCTTTTGTAAAGCAAAATAAAGAATAGCAATATTTTTTGGCGTTGAAAACGCTTATCTCACAAATCCTCGTTGCAAACGAGGACTAGTGGGGGTACATAAGATGGATTAATGGCACATAACAGCAAAATATAAAATTAGCCTATGCAAAATTTTCGTAAATTCTCTTACCAATTACATTTTATTAGGCAATCAGTTCATAATTTGCATTTCGACCATTTTGTTTTTCGGTTTGTAAAATGCCTTTTTCAACCAAATCTTTTATGTCGCGAAGCGCTGTATCAGTAGATGTTTTGGTTATTTTTGCCCACTTTGATGTTTGCAGTTTGCCGTCAAAACCATCCAGCAGTTTGTTTAACATTAATCTTTGTCGTTGGTTAATAAGCGTATGTTCGTTTAGTTTCCAAAAATCGGATTTACGTAATACTTTTTGCATAGTATTTTCGGTTTCCTTCAAAGCATTTTTAAGGCAATGCAAAAACCATTCAAGCCATTCTGTAATATCGCCGGAGCTGTGTTGCACTTTTTGTAACACTGCGTAATAACGTTTGCGCTCTGTCAAAATCTGACTCGACATACTATAAAATCGTTCACCTCTATCTTCAGCTCTCGCTAACAACAAATCAGTAAGTGCTCTTGCAATTCTACCATTGCCGTCATCAAAGGGGTGAATAATGATAAACCAAAAATGCGCAATGGCAGCTTTTAAAACTGGGTCTATATTTTCAAACTTATTAAACCATTCTAAAAACTTGTTCATTTCAATTTTTACCATTTCGGGTTTTACTGCTTCGTAATGTATTTTTTCTTTTCCCATTGCTCCCGAAACAACTTGCATTTTGCCTGTGCGGTATTGTCCCACTTCTATTTTGTATAGTCCGCTGTAACCAGTGGGAAAAAGTGCTGCATGCCAACTGAACAAACGTTCTTTAGTTAGTGGCTTTTGGTAGTTTTGCGTGGCATCGAGCATCATTTCTACTACGCCTTCTATATGACGATTGCTAGGCACTAAACCACCAGTGTTGATACCTAAACGCCTGGCAATGGACGAACGTACTTGGTCATAATTGAGTAACTCGCCTTCTATTTCTGACGATTTTACAATATCAAGTGTAAGCGTAGTAAGCGTTGCTTCATTTTTGTCAGAAAAACCAAGTGCATTCATTTTCCCATTAATTTTTCCTTGCGTATTGCGCACCTCGCCAAACACAGTATTTATAGCTTTGCTTTGCCAAGTAAACTGTGTCCAATCTTTATGTTGATAGATGTATTTTGCCATGAATAGATCTTATATGCGGCAAATATATAAATTAATTACCGCATATTTGCGGTGATTTAGTGATTTTTTTACCGCATAAGGGATTAGAGGGGAAGCATCTTATAGCTGCAATTGTCATGCTGAGCGCTTAACCTGTCCCTATCCTTTACAGGGGAAGCATCTATTTTAAAATGGCAAAATTTTATACAATTTGTCCTCCTTTGCAAAGAGGATAAAGAAATTATGCTTTTGTAAAGCAAAATAAAGAATAGCAATATTTTTGGCGTTAAAAACGCTTATCTCATAAATCCTCGTTGCAAACGAGGACTAGTGGAGCATAGGACAGTTCTCTAAAAGTGCGGGACCTTTAAAAAAGCAAAAAAGTTAGTATTTTTGAATACTGTTGTTTTTTAAACCAGAATCATCATCTTTTAAATTAAAACTAATCATGTCAAACCAAATTACCCAAAACGCCTCAAATTTTGCCAATTTTGTACTACTTGGCTTTGCAACATTTACATTCAATAACGAAACTATGGCGCAATCTGCTGGTTTTACCATGCCATCTTCGGCTTATATAAACACCCCTGTTCAAATGATAAATAGTAGCCCAAGCAGTTTTACATCACATCAATGGGATATCGACGATAATGGATCCACTGAATATACCACTACAGATGCCACGCATACTTTTACTACGGTTGGCGTTAAATGCGTCCGATTGTCTAGTCAAAACTCCACCCTACGCGATTCGGTGCTAAAATGCATAAACATCACCAAACCCACAGGAACGGTAAACACTTCTCTATCAAAAGAAATGGTGAATCTATTTCCAAATCCCTCATCGGGCATTGTAAATATTAGCCAAAACGGTTTGTGTTCTGAAAATATGGATGTAAAAATTTATAACGCTACGGGTAGTTTGGTAAATTCCATTCATCCTCTTGAAAATAGGAATGGGATTCAAACTGTTGACCTAAGTTTGGAGGCCGATGGTCTTTATTTTATTCATATGATCATAGATGGAATTAAAATCAAAAAAATAATTTCTATCCATAGGTAATTTCTCTCCGCTCTCGCTCGCATCTTGCAAGTGAAACAACTAACCTAAATTGTCCTCGTTTGCAATAAGGATAAGGAAATTATGCTTTTGTAAAGCAAAATAAAGAATAGCAATATTTTTTGGCGTTGAAAACACTTGTCTCGCAAATCCTCATTGCAAACGAGGACTAGTGGGTCTCTATAATTACAAACTCGCTATAGCTAAGAATATAAGAATAAAACCGACAATTACTAAGATAATGGTCAAAAGCCCTACTATCAACCCTACCTTGGCCATGTAACGATTTCGGTATTGTTCTTTAAAATTGCGAGTTTTAGTTAATGCTATAGCACTTATAATCAAAGTTATGATTCCAAATATTAGAGTTATTGGTAAATAAATGCTCAGTATACTATTATAGAAAAATTCAATTAAGAGATAAAAATCTAAAAGTGCAAAAACTCCAGAAATGGTTGATATAGTACTGAATTTCTTATTATTTTTTGTTGCCTTCATGCTATCAAACAATTCTCTTTCCTTAAATATTTTGTTAAAAACTAAAATGCTTTTCGGATTAGGGGCAGTCTTGATATAATTGAAAAAAATTGAATTATTCTCTATTTCTTCCCTGTCCAAATTGACATAGCTAGAATTTGAGTTATTTAAAAAAGCCTTTATTTTGTTTGGCCTAATGTCTATACTATCGTAAGAAATTAATTTCTGACCATTCTTTACTAATTCTGAACCAGTTTTTTCAGTTTTTGGATTATTTTCAAAATGGTTTTTCTGTCTTGGAATATAGCTATATCTCGTGCAAGCTGTAAAACAAGCTAAACACAACCCAAATAAAATAAGATTTGCACCTTTCATCATGCGATTAGTCAATCTGCAATTCGATCATCTGCTTACATCGGGGAAGTTAGTAAATTTTTAATTATTTACAAGCAATGCCAAAAGGCCCTTCCGCTCCGCTGTTTCATTCCATGACAAAAATAAAAAACAAAACCCCCTGATATTCAGGGGGTCTAAGAATTTATTGGAGGTCCCGAGCGGATTTGAACCGCTGTAGCAGCTTTTGCAGAGCTGAGCCTAACCACTCGGCCACAGGACCATAAAAATTAAGAGTGCAAAAATAGAAATTACTCCCCACTATCCCAAGCCTTATCTTAAAACATTTGAATGTCTCCATTCTCTTATCCATTTACAAAGTATTCAAATTAAGGCGTTATTTGCATTATGCTTTTGTTTCGCACTTTATTGGTTTTCAACCTTATCCTTGCCGCTCATTTATTAAAGGCTCAGGACGATTTGGAATGTATTGCAAAAAGTGAGTTAAAAAGTTACAATTCCAAGTTGCTCTTCAAAAAATCACTTTTAACCGAAAGTTATAATGTGGTATATCAACGTCTTGAATTGGAAATAAATCTGGAACGAAAATGGGTAAATGGCAAAATCACCACTTCATTTAAGCCCGAAAAACCAGCCTTTAACCTTCTGCAATTTAATTTGGAATCGTATTTAACGGTGGATTCGGTAACCTACAAACAAAAAAAAATAGCGTTTAGCCACCTTAATAAATTACTTACACTACAATTGCCTAATAGCATTCCTATTGGCACCCTCGATTCGGTTGCCGTTTATTACCAGGGCAATCCGGGATTGAATAATCCCTATAATAGTTTTGTGTTCGACATGCACAACCCCACAGATCCAAAACCTATTGCATGGACACTCTCCGAACCTTATGGCTCTATGGGATGGTGGCCTTGCAAGGAATCCTTGAGCGACAAAATTGATTCGTTGGACGTGGTGGTAAAAGTTAAAATAGGAAATAAAGCAGCTTCGAATGGTATATTAATTGTTGAAAAACCAATAAACGATTCCCAAATGGTTTACCATTGGAGGCATCGCTATCCTATTGCTACCTATTTAGTGGGTGTAGCGGTAACCAATTATACGGTGTATACCGATTATGTTATTTACCCCACAAACGACAGTTTGCCAATTTTAAACTTTGTGTACCCCGAGAGCGAAGCCGAAGCGCGCACCAAAACTCCAGCAACCGCTAGGATGATAGAAGTGTACGACCAATTATTTGGAATTTACCCTTTCAAAAAAGAAAAATATGGCCACGCCCAATGGAATTGGGGCGGAGGCATGGAACATCAAACCATGAGTTTCATGGTAAATTATAATTTTGATTTGGTGGCGCATGAATTGGCCCATCAATGGTTTGGAAATTATGTAACCTGTGCTTCGTGGCGCGATTTGTGGCTAAACGAGGGGTTTGCTACCTACCTCACCGCCATTTGTCATGAACAATTAATTTCGAAAACCGATTTCCGACAGCGCATGCAAAGCCTTAAATCGGATATTGTAAAAGAAGATGCAGGATCGGTTTATGTAAGCGACACCACAAATAATAGCCGGCTATTTAGCGGCCGACTTACCTACAAAAAAGGTGCTTTTCTATTGCACATGCTTCGTTTTAAACTCGGCGACCAAGATTTTTATGCCGGAATACGCAATTATTTAAACCACCCTAATCATAAATATGGGTTTGGTACTACGCTAAGTTTAATAATGGAGTTGGAAAAGGCATCGGGACAAAATTTAAGTGAATTTTTTAAAGATTGGTATTATGGCGAGGGTCACCCCAATTATGATATTACGTGGAGCCATATTGGCAACCATCTTTCTTTAACCATAAACCAAACACCCTCGCACTCGAGCGTGCCTTTTTTTAATATGCCCTTGCCTTTTGTAATACAT
>CAMDXE010000085.1 GCA_945878925.1 Chitinophaga pinensis | reverse complement strand
AGCACAAGTAATAAATTTGCAGCATGCAATTTGCCACCAAAGTATTACATGCCGGGGTGCATCCCGATCCTGAAACAGGAGCCATCATGACTCCCATTTACCAAACTTCAACCTATGTTCAACAAAGTCCGGGCGATCATAAAGGTTTTGAATATTCACGAACCCATAATCCTACCCGAACTCAGTTGCAAGATAATTTGGCAGCCCTCGAAAACGGCAAGTGGGGCTTGTGCTTTAGCAGCGGTATGGGCGCAATTGATACCATAGCCAAATTATTGAAACCAGGCGATGAGGTTATTTCAACAAACGATTTGTATGGGGGCTCTTATCGGATTTTTACCAAAGTATTTGAAAATTATGGTATAAAATTTCATTTCACCGATTTGGGCAATGCCAATAATTTTGCCAAACTGATTAATCCGAATACAAAAATGGTGTGGATGGAAACCCCAACCAACCCCATGCTTACCATTATTGACATTGAAGCGATAACCAAAATTGCCAACGAAAACAATATATTATCGGTAGTTGATAATACGTTTGCTTCCCCATTTTTACAAAATCCTTTGGATTTGGGTGCCAATTTGGTGATGCACAGCGTTACAAAATACATTAATGGCCATTCGGACGTAATAATGGGTGCTTTGGTTGGTAAAGACGAAGAATTATTTGAACGTTTAGCGTTTTTGCAAAATGCTTGTGGAGCTGTGCCTGGCCCTCAGGATTGTTTTTTGGTATTAAGAGGTATTAAAACTTTGCATTTGCGAATGGAACGCCATTGCCAAAATGGAGCCATAATTGCCAAATTTTTAAGAAATCATCCTAAAGTTGAAAAAGTATATTGGCCAGGATTTACAGATCATGTCAATCATGATATAGCCAAAAAGCAAATGAAGGATTTTGGAGGAATGATGTCGTTTACCTTGAAATCAGATTCTATTGACGATGCTCGTAAATTTTTATCCAATACCAAGTTATTTGCATTGGCCGAATCCTTAGGAGGCGTAGAATCGCTTTGTGGGCATCCCGCTAGCATGACGCACGCGTCTATTCCTCGCGAAGAACGGATGAAATCGGGCTTGGTAGATTCTTTAATACGGCTTAGTGTAGGTATTGAAGATGTGGATGACTTAATTGAAGATATAAACAAAGCCTTAGCCTAATTGCCAACCCTAACTTATTATTATTTATAAACGCTGTTCGATAATCGTAAAATAAAAATGGTAATAATAGGTGTAGCGGCAGCCCCAGTCATTTTTTTGCTCTTTTGGTTTTATCATAAGGACAAATTTGACAAAGAACCATTAAGCATGTTGTTTTTAGCTTTTTTGGGTGGATGCCTAAGCATACTTCCAGCTATTTTAATGGAAGGGCTTTGGCATTATTTTGGATATACTCAAGAAGGGGGTAATTTGTACCTTGCATTTTATGCGTTTATAGTGGTTGGGTTTAGCGAAGAAATTAGTAAATATTTTTTTGTACGTCGAATTATTAAAAAATCGTATGTCGACGAACCCTATGATGGAATTCTCTATAGCGTTACGGTTTCGCTTGGCTTTGCCTTTATCGAAAATATTTTTTATGTATATCAAAATGGCACAGGGGTAGGAATTATGAGAGCTTTTACGGCTGTTCCTGCGCATGCAACCTTTGCTGCTGTGATGGGATATTATTTAGCAAAAGCTAAATTTAATGGTCATTATACGTTTAATACATTGCTAGCCATTGCTGGAGCAGTAATTTTGCATGGTTCGTACGATTACTTTTTATTTCTGAAAAATATTCCATTGATTCAAATGGGAGCTATCGTTTCTTTGATTATTGGAATATGGATAACCCGAAAAGCCATAAAAATTCATAACGAAAGTTCGTCTTTTAAAGGGCAATGAAGGTAGCAGAACTTAAGGAATTGTTGGATGAAAAGGTAGAACAATTCAATAGCCCTTTATTTTTAGAAGACGATCCTTTGGGGATTCCTCATAGATTTTCGGTAAAACAAGATATCGAAATCTCAGGATTTTTTGCCGCTATATTGGCTTGGGGCAATCGAAAATCGATTATCCGCAACTGCAATCGCTTAATGCATTTGATGGATGAATCGCCCTATGATTTTATTTGCCACCACTCTCCTATCGAACTCAAAAATTTTGAAGCTTTTGTTCATAGAACCTTTAATAGCACCGATTTACTTTTTATTATCGAAGCGTTTAAAGGATTTTATAGCAACAACAATTCTTTGGAGTCATTATTTATACCAAACAGTGGCGACCAAACGGTTAAATCGGGCTTAGAAAACTTCCATAATGCTTGTTTTAATCTTGCTTATGCTCCTTTGCGCAGCAAAAAACATATTGCTACGCCCATTAAAAAATCTGCTTGTAAGCGATTAAATATGTATTTGAGGTGGATGGTGAGGACGGACGAAAAAGGGGTAGATTTTGGGATTTGGAAATCCATTAAACCCTCACAATTGATTTGTCCTTTGGATGTGCATGTTCTAAGAGTGGCCAATAATTTGGGGTTATTGCATACCAAAAAAAGCAATTGGGATACCGCCGAATTATTAACGTCCAAACTTCGCAAATTTGATTTAAACGATCCAGTAAAATATGATTTTGCGCTGTTTGGAATGGGATTGGAAACAAAAAAATAAGACTAAACCAAGCAGCATTAAGTAAAGGGCTTGCCTGAATTTGAAACCTAATGAAAACTTGTGGTTCAATACGCCACAATACAACCTAGCTATGAAAAAAAATATACTTTTGCAGCCATGAATACTGCCGCTATAATTCCAGCTAGATATGCTTCCACACGTTTTCCTGGCAAGCCATTGGCAACGATTAACGGCATGAGTATGATTCAAAGGGTGTACGATCAAGCGTGTGCGAGTGGATTGGATTATGTAGCGGTGGCAACCGACGACAGCCGTATTTACGACCATGTTAAAGCTTTTGGGGGTGAGGTGATAATGACGTCTGAAAATTGCTTAAATGGTACAGAGCGAATAGCCGAGGCCATCGCCCACTTAGAAACGAAGCCTGATATTATACTTAATATTCAAGGCGACGAGCCTTTTATTTTACCCCAACAAATAAACCTAGTTGTTAAGGCATTGCAAGACCCGGGCATTGGCATTGCTACGCTAAAAAAACGAATCGATAGCGAGCATGATTTAAAGGATCCCAATATAATTAAAGTGGTAAGCGACAGAGATGATTTTGCATTGTATTTTAGCCGCAGTCCTCTTCCTTTTAAGCGCGATGACAGCCAAAACTGGCCTGATTTTCCAGTATATTTTAAACATTTGGGGGTGTATGGCTTTAAAACCAATATTTTAATGGACCTTGTTCGGTTGCCCGAAACGCCTCTACAAAAAATGGAAAACCTTGAACAATTGTGTTGGCTCGAACATGGTTTTTTGATTAAGGTTTTGGAGACCGATTTTCAAAGTTTGGCCATTGATACGTCCGAAGATTTAGCGAAGGCCGAAGCATGGGCTAAAACTATTCAATAACTTTGGCAATATTAATCCTGATTTAGGCGTTTAACATTTATGAAATTGAAATATAATTTACCAATCCTATTTATGGCAGCATTGCTTTTTAGCTCTTGTTCGAATGTGGTGCTAAATTATGGTCAACCTAATGCCAATAGCGGAACCATTGTCATTAAAACCACCTCAGGGGTTTATGCTAATATTACTGTAAACGATTCTTTGCTTTTTTGTCAAAAATTCTTAAATAGCAAATCTCTAAAAACGATAACAATCACAAATGTTCCCGAAGGCTTAAATAACATTCATTTTACAGCTGATTCTTATAATTTGAAGGATGCAATGGATGCCAAGTTGATTATAAATGTAGAAAAAGGGAAAACAAATACTCAATTATTAACGGTTCCGCCGCGAAGTAATGGCTATTGGATTAGCAATTCACTTTATAGCTTAGGCGTGTTTTTTTCATTTTTGCTCTTTACTTCCAATCTCTAAACCAACTGTTTATTTTTAATTGAATGACGCCAAGAAAGGCTTCTTCAACAATGCCTTTGGTCATTTTGCTTTCGCCAGCAGTGCGGTCGGTAAAAATAATTGCTACTTCTTTTAAGTTGAATCCGTATTTAATGGCCGAAAATTTCATTTCAATCTGAAATGCATAGCCCTTAAATTTTATAGTATCGAGGTTTATTTTTTCTAAAACTTTTCTTTGATAACAAACAAAACCAGCTGTGGTGTCCATCACATCCATCCCCGTAATTACCCTAACGTACATGCTTGCAAAATAGCTTAACAAAACCCTTCCCATTGGCCAATTTACTACATTAACTAGGTTATTTACATAACGTGAGCCCACGGACAAATCGGCGCCGTCATCGGCACAGGCGCTCTGAAGTTTTATTAAGTCTTCAGGATTGTGGCTAAAATCACAATCCATTTCGCAGATGTAATCGTAGCCTTTTTCCAAGCACCACTTAAATCCTGTGATATAAGCCGTTCCTAAGCCGAGTTTTCCTTCGCGCTCAATTAGATGAAGTTTGTTTGGAAATTCTGTTTGCAATTGCTTTACAATCGCTCCTGTTCCATCAGGCGAACCATCATCAATAACCAATAAATCAAATGGCATGGCCAACGAAAACACCTTTCTGACCATGAGTTCAATGTTCTCAAGTTCGTTGTAGGTAGGTATGATGACGATGTTTTTCAATTTATTTTGGATAAACTTTTCCAAAGTTAAAAACTTTGGAAAAGTTATTTGTTAAAGTAATTACGAATTAGCTTTTTTGTGATCGGCCAAAAATTGTGCAAGGCCTAAATCTGTTAACGGATGTTTTAATAATCCTAGTATGGCCGATAAAGGACAGGTTACTACATCGGCCCCTGCTTCGGCACATTTTACGATTTGCAAAGAATTACGCACGCTTGCCGCCAAAATTTGTGTATCAAAATTTTGAATGGCATAAATAGTAGAAATTTGATGAATTAATTCAACCCCATCCCAATTCATATCGTCAATTCGGCCAATAAAAGGCGAAAGGTATGTAGCTCCGGCCTTGGCTGCTAGTATGGCTTGGCCAGCCGAAAACACTAATGTGCAATTTGTTCGTATGCCTTTATTTGAAAAATATTTAATGGCCTTTATTCCATCTTTTATCATCGGTATTTTAACCACAATTTTTGAATCGATTGCAGCCAAGGCTTCTCCTTCTTTGATCATTTCGTCGTATTCGGTGGCTATTACTTCGGCACTTACGTTATCGTCCACAATTTCGCAAATGGCCTTATAATGGTTGAGTACGTTTTGGTGGCCTGTAATGCCTTCTTTGGCCATTAAAGATGGGTTGGTGGTTACGCCATCTAAAACACCTAAATCTTGTGCTTCACGTATTTGGCTGAGGTTTGCGGTATCGATAAAAAATTTCATTTCTTTGTTATTTTTAGTAAGATGCAAATTTAATCGGGAATAATGGTATGTAAGTACAAATTTTGAACATTTAACATTTTAAATCTCCAAGGTTTTATAAACCTTGGAGATTTTTACCATTTACCTCGGAAATTATTACCTTTTATTGAAAACGTCCTATAACGCCTAATGGCAAATCCAGTCCTGATTTAGCAGGCAAAACCAACTCTCCAATTTCCAAATTTTTGATGGTTTTAAAATTGCTTTCAATCAAATTTTTAACAATCAGACTACTAAAACCCAATGAGTAAGAGTTTAATATAAAAAATCGGTGCTGTGGATGTATTATTTTACTAAGAGTTTGCAGCAATTTATCAATCATTTCTTCGAGTTTCCAACGCTCGCCATTGGCGCCAATACCATATGCCGGTGGGTCGAGTATTATTCCGTTGTATATATTGCCACGTTTGGCTTCTCTTTCTGCAAATTTCATGGCATCTTCAACCACCCAACGGATGTCCTTTAGTTTTGATAAGTTTTGATTGTCGTTGGCCCAATTAATAACTTGTTTTACTGAATCTACATGGGTAACATCGGCTCCGGCAGCCTTTGCTGCTAGGCTTGCCCCTCCGGTATAGGCAAAAAGATTCAAAATTTTCGGAAGCCTTACATCGGCTTTATATGCCGTAATGGTCTTGTAAATATATTCCCAATTTTCGGCTTGTTCGGGAAATATTCCAAGGTGCTTAAATGCGGTTAAATGAAGCTTGAATTTTAATTCGGCATCGGGCAAATAATACGAAATATTCCAAGGTTCCTTAAATCCTGGCTTTGTAATCCATTCGCCTTTATGGCTGCTGGATGCCTTAAAAATTACATCGGTTTTTTTTTGCCAATCTTGCTCGCTAAGCGCCTTTCGCCATACAGCTTGTGGCTCGGGACGGCGAAGTGTATAAGGCCCAAATTGTTCAAGTTTTTCAAAATCTCCACAGTCTATAAGGCTGTATTCTTTCCATAGTTTTGGGGTAAATATTTTTATCATTCTTTCCTTAAATAATCATTATAGCACAACCACATCCTCATCCTCAAAACTCCCTTTACCCGCAAGTTTTAATAATATTTTGGCCAGGGTAGCAATGTCTTTTTCGCAATAGGTTTTTATGCGCTCCAAACCCTCGGGTTCATTATAGTAAACGCCAAATACCTGGCTTCCATCCATATCGTCCTTTGGTGATGCAATATTAAAAGCAGCCGCCAACAAATCTAAGGATGTATAGTTTTTATAATCTCCAAACTTCCATAAATCCATGGTATCGATATGGCTTACTTCCCAGGGTTTTTTGCCAGCCAAATCTAAAATATATGGCAAAGGTAATTGGTTTATTAAAATTCGTCGCCCAAGATATGGAAAGTCAAATTCTTTGCCGTTATGAGCGCATAATGCTTTACCTGTATCCGAAAATCGGCTATTAACTAATTCGGAAAATTCGGTTAATACTTTTTTTTCATCGTGTCCATAAAACGATTTAATCCTAAAAGTCCACTGATTCCCGCTTTTGGAGAGAAACCCAGCCGAAATGCATATAATTTTGCCAAATTCGGCATAAATACCCGCACGGTTATAAAGTTCATCGGGGGTTTCCTGGTTGCGTGCTAAAATATTTGCTTTTCTATCCCATAAGGATTTCCAGCGCTCGTTCATTTTGTCGTAACAGCTATATTGTGGAACCGTTTCGATATCAATAAACAATATGTGGTCAAGTTTTAATTGATCGAGCACGTTTAAATATTAATTATTAATTACGAATTTAGGCTTAATTAGCTTAGGTTAAAATAAATCTAGCAACGCAAGTCGTTTTACCAACCTCCGCCAGCACCACCTCCGCCCGACGATCCTCCACCAAATCCACCGCTCCAACCTCCACTACTACCTCCGCTCCCAAATCCGCTACCCATTCCCATCCAAAGTGCCGGGCCCAAAAGGCCTCCACGGCCATAGGTTCGAGAGCCTGTACCCGAATTTCGGCCCATAAAACTTACCAAAAATATTATCAGTATGATGATCAAAAAAACGGGAGCTTTTCCTTTAGGGCCTTCTTCCGAATTTTTGTACTCACCTTTTGATCGGGCTATTATTTCATCTATGGCGGCGTTTATGCCTTTGCCATACATTTTTTCTTTAAAAGCAGGACCCATAACATGACGTATGATGCTTCCTGCAACACCATCCGGTAAAAACCCTTCGGCCCCCTTACCGGTGGTTATCCAAATTTTGCGCTTAGCCGGGTCGTCATTTTCATGGGCGATAAGAATTAATACCCCATTATCTTTAGCTTTGGTTCCTATACCCCAGGTGTTAAATATTTTTAAACCCACATCAAAAGCCTCTTCTCCATTTAGGGTTTCAAGAAGCACAACTACAAGGTCGGTAGAGGTGCTGTCCCAATAGGTTTGAAGTTTTTGATTTAAAAAATTTTCCTCGTCTGGACTAATTAGGTTAGCATAATCGTTTATATAACGCGTATGACCTTCGGGCTTCTTAGGAACATCAAATGCCAAAAGATTGCTGCACCAAAGCAAGCCTATAAAAACAGCAAAAAATTTAACTGTAACTGATTTCATTGTCAAGTTCATTTTTGTCATTTTCTGTAATAGGAAAATATTGCTTTAGCCTGCTTCCTGCATCCGAAACACCAGCTATAATACCTTCTAAAATATTTCCTTGTTTAAACTCAGTTGTCATATGATCGAAGGTTTTGTCCCAAAAATCTAGTTCCACTTTTTCATTTATTCCTTTATCGCCATAAATGGCCACTTTTTTATCTTCAATCGAAATATAAAGAATCACGCCATTGCGCAATTCGGTTTGATCCATTTTTAAATGATGAAAGAGATTTTGTGCTTTTAATAGCGGGTCGGATTTACAATACCGATCGATATGAACTCTAATTTCGCCTGATGTTCCTTTTTCGGCATCGGCAACAGCCTCCGTAATTAATAATTCTTCGGCTTTAGAAAATGGTCGCCATGCCATTAAAATTTAATTTTAGGAGCGGTTTCTGATCCTTTATCGGCTTCAAAAAATTCCTTTTTATCAAAATCAAAAAGTTTGGCAAAAATCACCGTTGGAAATTTACGGATAGCTTTGTCATATGATCCAACTACTTCGTTGTAGCGCTCTCTAACGGTTGAAATTCTATTTTCGGTACCTGCTATTTCGTCTTGAAATTTCAAAAAGGCTTCAGTCGAACGAATAGCTGGATATGCTTCAAAAGTCAATCTGATTGAACTAGCATTGGCTTGCACTTTTTGTAGAAGTAAATTTAACTCGGCTGGATTTTTGGCCGACTTCATGGCTTCTTTGGCTTCTGTAATTCCGGCTCTAGCGTTGGTAACTGCAGTTAAAATATCCTTTTCGTTGGCCGCTGCTCCTTTTACGGTTTCCATTAAGTTAATTAATACATCTGCTCTTCGTTGATACTGAGTTTGCACATTGCCCCACTCTTTATCAACCTCTACTTGCTTGTCAACAAGTCCATTATAAGAACTACAGCCCCCTAAAAAAATAATTCCGAGAACAACCAATACAATAATCCACGTGCGTTTCATTTTTTATATATTTATATTTGGCTGCAAAGGAATACCAAAATCGCATTGATTTTATAAACATTTTGTCAAATCTTCTAAAATTTCGGTTCAATAGATTCTTTCCACTAATTTTGCCGCTTCTTTAAACGATGAAACCATCCTTAGTAAAAGGCACACGCGATTTTGGTCCAACGATTATGTTGAAACGCAAATTCATAATAAATACCATCGAATCGGTATTTAAAAGTTATGGTTTCATGCCTTTTGAAACGCCGGCCATAGAGCAATTGGAAACGTTAACGGGCAAATATGGCGACGAAGGCGATCAATTGGTTTTTAAAATATTGAATTCAGGCGATTTTACAGCCAACTGCGATGAAGCTACATGGGCCCAAAAAGATTCAAAAAAGCTAACCCCAAAGATTGCTGAAAAAGGATTGCGCTACGATTTAACAGTACCCCTTGCACGTTATGTGGCCATGAACAGGAATGCACTCACTTTTCCTTTCAAACGCTACCAAATGCAACCTGTGTGGCGTGCCGATAGGCCACAAAGAGGGCGATATAGAGAATTTTGGCAATGCGATATCGATTGTATTGGATCGGATAGTTTGATGAATGAGGCCGATTTGCTAACCATTGCCGACTTAATATTTACCAAACTAGGGTTAAAGGCAACGATACACATAAATCATCGAAAATTAATTGAGGCGCTTGCTTCGAGGTTCAATATCAGCCATAATTTTAAGGCCTTCGTAAATTTAATCGACAAGTTGGATAAAATTGAGTTTAAGTCCCTTGCACAAGATTTCGAAAATTTGGGATTGTCAGAAAATCAAATTCAGGAACTTCAAAAATTGCTAACTCAATTGCCTTTCAATGAAGCCTCCATTGAATTAAATCAAGAAAAATTGAAGGATTCGAACCAAGCTGAAATTGCTTGTAAAGAGTTAAAAGAGCTAGCATCCTACATGAATTTATCAAAACTAAATTCGCCAATATGTTTAAATCTTTCCCTCGCTCGAGGTTTAGATTATTATACCGGATGCATCATCGAAATAAAAGCCGATTCGGTAAACATGGGCAGTATTTCGGGGGGTGGCCGATACGATAACTTAACCGGAGTATTTGGTTTGCCAGGCATTTCGGGCATTGGTATTTCGTTTGGAATTGATAGAATTTATGACGTCATGGAAGAACTAAATTTGTTTGCCAACGTGGT
>CAMDXE010000084.1 GCA_945878925.1 Chitinophaga pinensis | reverse complement strand
AGAGTTAAATTTGCCATAGGAAAGGGGGTTTGTTTTTTGTCACCTCAAAGGTAGCTTTGAGTTAAAACATTCCCTTTCCTTTTTTTAATCGTTTAGGACGCTATTGTAATTAAATATTAATTGTATGTAATTTTTAATTATAAATATTTAGATTTGCAACATAAACACTTAAAAGAAATGATAAAACAAATTACCAAAATTCTTATTCTTACTGTATTGGGATATCTTTCAGTAGATGTAAATGCTCAGACTAAAATCTATAGCAACGACAAGCACCCTGCGATTAAATGTCAGGATGCCATTACCACGCGTGTTCAAAAAAACTTGTTTAAAAAAGCAAGCTATTGCGGTTGGTTTACCCCAACAGCAGCTATCGAAGCCACTGGCCCTCAATTGGCTAGTTATGTAAGTTTTTTAACCACCGATTCAACAGCTAAAATGGTAAACACAGATGGTACCTCCAATTTTAATGGATGGCACCTTGCTGGAGCTTGCTTCGATCCAAAAGATGAAAATTATACTTTTGTTACTGATGGCGTTGCGCTAAGCAAGTTTAATAAATACAAAGTTGACTCTGTTTTTTTCAACTACTTATACGTTCGTAAATTGGACAGTGCCGTTGTAGCTGGAGTAAAAGTAAAGGTTGTTGACACCCTAATCGTACAATTTCACAATCCAAATAATTTGAGATTTTCATCCTTTGGTACTGCTCCTGCCGAAAAATATGGTTTTCCAAAATCATTCGACCGTAAAATTGGTGGAGCCACGGGAGCAACCTATACCGAAAAAATCCCTTTAACCAACCTCGACTCTACAACTGTTACTCCAACAGGTTGGAGATCAAAAGGTATGGCCATTGCTATTCCTGCTTCGGTAGCCGATGCTCCAGAAGGTGAAGATTTGAATCAAGTTGGATTTAACATTTTTTTCAAACAAATGATTGCCAATAACCAAGGAGATACTTTTGAAGCCAGAAATGGTGCCAAAATTAAAAATCCAGTAAATTATGCTGGTTTTTCATTGCGCATCAACGAAAACACTTCAAGCCAAGTTAATCAGGAAATTTGGAGAAACAACGCTTACTTTACTGTTAATAAGCAATTGTATGGCGGTACCTTAAACGGTTGGGCTAATTACATTGCAGGAAATGCTTATTTCTCTGCACGCTATTTCACTTGTGCTTTTCACTTATGCACTCCAAACTTAAAAGCAACCGATGTTAACAAAAAAGGATATGGTATTGGTAAAATTGTACCAAACCCAGCGCATGCCGGACAAGATGTTGATGTTGAATTTACCTTAGGAAACGCAGGAAAAGTAACCTTAACCATCACCGATTTATTGGGCAAAACTTTAAAAACAGTAGAAACTAATACTTTAAATGCCGGATTTAATGTAATCGGATTTAATACCGCTGCATTTACTCCAGGTGTTTATTTTTACACCCTTAATGCTGGAGCTTTTAAGGCTTCACGTAAATTTACTATATCAAACTAATACCAAAATAGTAACCAAAAAAAAAGCTCCGATTAATTTGGAGCTTTTTTTTTGATACAAAATTTAAACCATTTTAAGTTTTTGGCAAATCTATAATGCACATGATTGATTTGGCTTTATTGGTCAAAACCTCATTCCCTGCCTCATCAATTACACAAATTTCGCCTTCACAAAAATGAAGCCTCGACCCCGGTTTATCTACCCAACCTTTGGCTACCAATTTATACCCTAGGCCTGGGTTATAATAATTTACAGACATATCGGCCGTAACTACTCCTTTTTCTTTTGGGAGAAGGGTAAATGCCGAAAATCCCATTACAATATCCAAACAGGTGGCCATTAAGCCCCCATGTAAAAAGCCATGCTGCTGCATATGATTCTGATGGATAAGCAATTCGCCTTCTACATAACCTGCTTCAATTTTAGTGATTTCGAAACCAATCAATTTCATGAAAAATTGTTTTTCTAAAGCCAAGCGCAAGCTGCTTTCAAAATCTGGATTTTGAATTTTATAATTTTTATTTCTTATTTCTTCAATCTTCATCATAAAGTAATTCGTTTAAGGCCGATCGCAACTCGGCTGATGCATGGAGTTCCTTGTTTTTATCGGCTACACGTACGCCTTTTTCAAAAATATGCTGTGCCCCTATTCGGTCATTTTCTTTTAGCAGCAATTTACCATAATGATAATAAGTAGCCGAATAAGTCGGATGCTTTTGGAGCAAAAATTCGAAGATTACCTTGGCTTTTTCTTGAGCATCGATTCCTATGTATTCGATGGCCAAGGCATAATTAAGAAAAGCATCCTCAGGACTTTCATTTAGAAATGTTTTAATTTGCTCAATTCGTGAATTTTCCACTTTATATTCAGATGTATTTGTACTTTTGCAAACCTATTTAATTTTATGCGAATATTAGTATGTCTGAATGTGGTGCCCGACACAACCTCAAAAATCACCTTTAAAGATAACAATACAAAATTTAACAACGAAGGCGTTCAATTTATTATCAACCCCTATGATGAACTTGCCTTAACAAAAGCCCTCGAATTGGCCGAACAAACTCAGGGAACTGTAACGGTAATACATGTAGGTTTGATAGACTCGGAGCCAAATATTCGCAAGGCTTTAGCCATTGGAGCCCACGATGCCATACGTATTAATACCGAACCAAAAGATGCCTTATTTGTAGCCACTCAAATAGCGATAATTGCTAAAGAAACCCCTTTCGATCTAATTTTAACTGGTCGCGAGTCGATAGATTTCAACGGCGGTTTGGTTTGTGGATTGTTAGGCGAACTCCTCAACATTCCTTCCATTAATGTGGCTACAAAAATCGAATGCCATCAAAATACAATTACCGCAACCCGCGATATCGACGGAGGCAAAGAGCAGTTAGAATGTAGCTTGCCATGTATAATCAGCGCGCAAAAAGACTTGTGCGAACCACGTATCCCTAACATGCGGGGAATTATGGCTGCGCGAACCAAAACGCTGACTATTCGTGAAGCAGTTGCCGAAAACGATTATTCAGAATATATAGCCTATGAATTGCCATCCCCAAAGCAAGGCGTCAAGATGATTGATGCATCGGATGCAGGCCAATTAATAGATTTGTTACGAAGTGAAAAAAAATTAATTTAAGTTAAATCATGCCCATACTCGTTTTTGCCGAACACCATAATGGTATTTTCAAAAAATCAACCTTCGAAGCACTTTCCTATGCTCAAGATTTAGCCCATGCTAGTAAATCAATTGTTACGGCAGTGGTAATTGGCCAAGTAACAAGCCAATTAAGCAGTCTTGGCGCTTATGGCGCAAACAGTGTAATTTCTGTTTTGGGTGAGGGTACCGATTTTTTTACCACCGAAGCCTATAGCGAAATCATTGCAGCCGAAGCCACCAAAATAAATGCCAATACGCTTATTATTTCCAATACATATTGTGGAAAATCAATAGCGTCTCGCATTGCCGTAAAACTAAAAGCTGGTATTATTTCGGGCGTGGTGGAATTGCCAAAAAGCGATTTTTCGGTTAAAAAAACAGCGTTTTCGAATAAGGCATCCGTTATGGTAAGACTGAAATCGGACAAAAAAGTATTTGCCTTGGTTCCTAACTCCTACGAGGTAAAAACCTACGATTTATCGCCGAGTATTTCAGAATCTACATCCAATGTAAATGCGGCTACGATACGCACAAAGTCAATAAATATAAGTAAGGTATCGGGCAAAATTCCACTAACCGAAGCCGATATTGTAGTATCGGGAGGACGAGGAATGAAAGGACCCGAAAATTGGGGATTAATCGAAGAATTAGCCCAATTGTTAGGTGCTGCTACAGCATGCTCGAAACCAGTGGCCGACATGGATTGGCGTCCTCACGAAGAGCATGTTGGACAAACCGGAATTACCATAAAACCAACGCTCTATATTGCAGTTGGTATTTCGGGAGCCATACAACACCTTGCGGGCGTAAGTTCGAGCAAAGTTATTTGTGTAATTAACAAAGATCCTGAAGCGCCTTTTTTTAAGGCAGCCGATTATGGAATTGTGGGCGATGCCTTCGAAATACTTCCTAAACTTATCGAACGCACCAAACAATTGCAAGCCTAATAACGATGGCACAGAAAGTTAAAATTGAAGTACAAGGCCTAACATCTGGCCAAACACTGAGCGGTTCCTATACCTTAATCATGGGGGAACATGGAAGTAAGGTAAAACTTCCGATTGTTATAGGAAATTACGAAGCTCAAACCATCGCTTTTGAAATGGAGGGCTTGAAACCTTCGCGCCCCATGACCCACGATCTTTTTAAAAGTTTTGCTCAGGCTTTTAATATCAAACTTATCGAAGTGTTTATAAACGATCTTCAAGAAGGTGTATTTTACTCCCAATTAATTTTCGAAATGGGTGGCAGTCCTATGAATATCGATGCCAGAACATCAGATGCCATTAGCTTGGCCTTACGTTTTAAGTGCCCTATTTTTATTAAGAAATCTATTATCGATCAGGCAGGTATCGTTATCGACACCGATGAAATGGATGCGCCAACACGCAGCGATGAAGAAACCCAACCTACAGGGGCCAACCCAATAAAAAACAATTTTAATTCCTTGAGTTTAATGGAGCTTGAAGACTTATTAAACGAAGCTTTAGCCGAAGAAGATTATGATAAAGCCGCTTTAATTCGCGATGAAATCACCTTGAGAAATATGAGCTAACGCTTGTAAAAATCGATACAATAGGTAATTTAACTTTAAGGAATCGAAACCTGTTTGTTATCAAAAATTGAAGACTATATTTGCATTTTAAAATCATGAACAAAAAATCACATTTAATCATTTTTTTGGTAATCATTTTGGCCGTGTTTAGCCGATTATTTATTACCATTCCAAATTTTTCAGCTATTGGCTCTTTAGCGTTATTTTGTGGTGCATTGGCCAATCGTAACAGATTTTCTATAGCCATTCCGTTTTTGGCCTTGTTGGCTGGCGATTTAATCTTAGCCGCTACTGGCAAGCTGTATACCGATTATTTTGCCGATGGATACTTTCTTTATGTATATGCTGCCTTTGGTTTAACATGGTTTATTGGCAAAACCATTAAAAATAAAATCAAAACATCCTCATTAATATTGGCTTCAATAGCCGCTTCAGTCTCTTTCTTTATCATCACCAATTTTGGCTCTTGGATGCAAATGCCCGAATTATACCCACGAAGTGCTGCAGGCTTAGGGCAAGCGTATTTAGCTGGCTTGGTTTTTTATAAAAACGAATTGGGTTCGAATTTCTTTGCCAATCAACTAATTGGTGATTTAACCTTTAATTTTATATTTTTCGGCGGATATTATTTAATACAAAAAAATTCGCCCGACACCTTAACGCCCATTAAAGTAAAATCCTAAGTTTTTCTTATAGGTTTTTGCAGGCCTAGGTGTATTTCTGAATAATCATACCTCCTCTTAGCTTTGGTTCGATATAGGTGGACTTGGGTGGCATCGTTTTTTGGGCATCGGCTATATTTTTTACTTCGTCAAATTTTACGGGATAATTTGAGATGGCCAAGTCTATGGCTCCTTTTTTCAATAAATTATAAATAGTTTGATTATCTTCTTTCGACGAAATATAACTCAATCGTTGATCGGTTCGAGGATGTGTAATATTAAAAAAGGGTGTAAGTAACTTTTTTTCTAAACGAACTACATCCAAATGCGCTTCTGGATTAGCTGTTTTAGGTTCTTTTTTAAGGTTAAGATCAAAGATTCGTTGCGTGTCAACAAGCCGTATTGCGAATGTTTAACGGGCTTAAAAAGTTGGCCTTTTGTATAAGAACTCACCTCAAAATTGGTCGAAATTTTATCCTTTAAACCCTTTAACAGCTCAGGTTCTAAACCATTTACCAGCCTATGAAACGAATCGATATGAAATTGAGTTTCATCTAATAAAAAAATCATAAAAAACCGATTCGCTGGCAATGGATTTCTATTGTAATGGCGTAGCGTTGATGCGCATCGATGATGGCCGTCGGCAATATAAAAAGCCTCAAGTTCGCCAAACACCTTGCTTACCTTTTCCGTTTCGACCAACGAATTGATTAGCCAAAGCTGATGCTCTTTTTTATCAATACTTTCAAAATGATATTCGGGTGTTTTTAAACACGCTTCTTCGAGCAAAGTTTCAATATTTTGCGAATATTTATGCCCCATTAAAACGGGTTCGCCCAATACTTCGGTATAATGCAACTGCTTATATAAATACTCCTCGCGCACCACTTTGGTAAGCTCATGTTTTTTTATAACATTTTTATCTAAATCTAAAACATCGGCCAAGCCAATGATTCCAGTATAGGTTCGCCCCGTTGCATGATCAACTTGCTTATAAACATAAAAACCAGGTTTGCTGTCTTGAAGCAAATCACGGGATGCCATTTTCTTTTGAATGAACTGTGCCCCCATTGAAAAAAAATGTTCTAAGGGTTTTTTAACCAGTGATAGTAAATTTTGCTTTGTAACGTAATAATAAGTTTCAGTATTTTGCCTCATATCAGCCAATACCTCTTCCTGATTTTTAAAATCAGTTGTTTTTGCCGAAAATTTGGCCACGCATTCTGATATTGGTCGTAAGGCCCTAAACGGAACAAATATTGGCATTATTTGCTAAAATGATTAATAATTATGGTCGCTATTTCAATGCCAATTCGCTCTTGAGCTTCCTTGGTTGATGCTCCTATATGCGCACTTACTGATACATTAGGCATGCCAATAAAATCGGAATAAACAGGTGGCTCCTGGGCAAATACATCAATGCCTGCAAAGGCCAATTTCCCTTTTATCAAAGCATTGGTCATAGCCAATTCGTCCACTACTCCTCCTCTGGCACAATTAATTAAACCTGATCCATTTTTCATCTGTTCAAATTCATTTGCCCCAATTATGGGATTACCACTGCCAGGAACATGAAGGGTTATGAAATCGGAATTATTTAAAACTTGAGTCATTTCAGACATCTCAACGTTAACATTTATTGACTTGAGATTGAAATTTGGATGAAACTCAATTTTAAGATCGACGGACTTATAAAATGGATCGTAGGCTAAAATATTCATGCCCGAACCAATGGCTATTTTGGCAACCTCCTGCCCTATTCGGCCAAAACCAATAATCCCCAAAGTTTTTCCTTTGAGTTCAAGTCCTTTTGAGGCTGCATTTTTAAGGGTTTTAAAATTACGGTTAGGATCAAGGGGCAATTCTTTATTCGATAAATTCAAAAATCGACATCCTGAATACAAATGGGCAAAAACCAGTTCGGCTACCGATACCGATGAGGCAGCCGGCGTATTTACCACTGGTATTCCTTTTAATTTTGCATAGGCGCTGTCTATATTATCAATGCCCACTCCGCCTCGACCAATCAATTTTAAATTTACACCAGCATCTATTATTTCTTTGCTTACTTTGGTGGCCGATCGCACCAATAAAACATCGTACTCAGCAATAGTTAAAGCCAATTCGTTTTGGGCGATAAAATTCGTATTAACTTCGAATCCAGCAGATTCTAATAACTCTAAGCCTGCTTTATTAATTCCGTCGTTTGCTAAAATTTTTATCATGCTTTTTTTTAAGGTTTGAAATTTTTCATAACGTCAACCAACACTTGAACACTTTCGATTGGCAAAGCATTATACATCGATGCCCTAAACCCGCCAACTGAGCGATGGCCTTTGATACCGTTAATATTTGCTTCTTTGCACAATTTTAAAAAGCGCTCGGTATGGCTATCGTCTTTTGTTATAAATGTGGCGTTCATCCACGAACGGACTTCGGCAACAGTTGTACCTTCAAAAAATTCATTTCTGTCAATTTCGGCATAAAGCAATTCCTGTTTGGCTCGGTTGCGTACTTCCATTTTTTCGAGCCCCATTTCTTTCACCCATTTCAAAACCTGTAAGGAGCAATACACTGCAAATACCGGAGGTGTATTGTACATGCTATCCTTGCTAAAATGATTTCGATAGTCGAGCATGCTTGGTATTTTTCGAGTAATTTTCTCGAGCAATTCTTTCTTTAATATGACCAAGGTTGCCCCTGCTGGACCCATATTTTTTTGAGCACCGGCATAAATTAAATCAAACTTTTTGGCATCTATTCGCCTGCTAAATATATCCGAACTCATATCGCAAAACAAGGGCACTTTACACTCAGGTATGCTCTGCATTTGAGTACCGTAAATGGTATTGTTGCTTGTATAATGAAAATAATCAGCGTCGCTTGGTATGCTATAATTTTTGGGGATGTAGGTGTAATTTTTATCTTCGCTGGTACCCACTACCTCGGTTGGGCCAAAAAACTTAGCTTCTTTTACCGCGTTGGCTGCCCAAACTCCCGTTTTAAGATACGCGGCTTTTGTATTTAAAAAATTGTAAGGAACCATACAGAATTGCAAACTTGCGCCGCCCTGCAAGTAAATACAGTCATAATCGTCGCCCAATCCTAATATTTCGAGAGGCAATGTTCTTGCTTCAGCCATCACGCTCTCAAATTCTTTGTCGCGGTGCGAAACTTCAATCAAAGAAAGATTGGTTCCCATAAAATTTTCGAGAGCTGATTTTGAATTGTCGATGGCTATTTGGGGCAATATGCCTGGCCCTGCTGAAAAATTATGTACTTTAGTCATACTTGCTGTTTGCTGATGCAAAATTACAAATTTTTATAAGCCTAATTCTTAATAGAACGCTATGAAATTGAATAATTTTTGGTTATTAAAAAATTAAGTCTAAAAAATAATTTAACATTTACTTTGGCCTCTGCCCGCGGTTTACTTAATTTGCCGTAGTGCTAAAACATACCGAAACGATACGCGTAAGATATGGCGAAACCGACCAAATGGGCTTTGTTTATTATGGCAACTATGCGCTATACTATGAAGTTGGCCGGGTAGAATTGCTCCGTAAACTAGGGATTGCCTATAGCGAATTAGAAAAACAAGGCATTGGCTTGCCTGTAGTTTCTTTCGAAATTAAATATTTGAAACCCGCCAAATACGACGATTTAATAGCTGTTGAAACCAGGATTTCAGAAAAACCAAGTACGAAAATCAGCTTTCATTATACGTGTAGAGATCAACATGGAAATGAATTAAATACAGGCAAAGTTATCCTTGTCTTTATTAATATAGTAAGCGGTAAACCAATGCGATGCCCCAAAAATTTAGAAGCACTGTTTAATGAACATTTAAGTGAATAAAATCTTAAAAAAAATCAAAAATTCAAAACTGGTCAAGGCTATATTCAACTGGCTCGACCGAATTACTTTGCCCGGTTTCGAAGGAAACTCATTGTTTAAGGTAGGACGTTTTTTTATACGCTCTGCTTTTGACGAAAATTTAAATCTAAGAAGCAGTTACCTCGCCTATAACTTTTTTTTGGCTTTGTTTCCAACGATAATCTTTTTGTTTACCGCCATAGCCTACCTTCCAGTTAAGAATCTTGACATCGAAATTTTAAAGCAATTAGAATTTATTTTGCCCGACAATGTTTATCTATCCTTGCAAAGCACCATTAAAGATATTTTAAAACATCAACGAAGCAGCCTGCTCTCCTTTGGTTTTTTTACAGCCCTATTTTTCTCTAGCAATGGATTTTTATCCATGATAAACGCCTTCAATCGCTATAAAAAAAGAAAACCAAACCCCTATAAAGATCGCATAAAATCAATACTTCTCACCTTCATCGTTTTTTTAATATTAATTATCTCCGTCACCCTTATTGTATACACAACCCTTAGCATTAATTGGCTTCAATCTAAAACGATGGCCGACAGCGCCTTTTGGACTTGGTTTTATACAGGCTTTGAGTACATCACCCTTATATTTTTATTTTATTTAATCTTTTCCTCTTTGTATTTTATTGGATCCTCTTTAACGTTTCGCTGGAAATTCTTTTCGCCCGGAAGCACCCTATCTACCTTTCTTTCGTTAATCGCCACCGAACTTTTTGCTTACTATGTAAATCATTTTGATAGTTATAACAAATTATATGGTTCCATTGGAACCATTATCTCGCTTATGTTGCTCATTTACTTCAATAGCATGATAATTTTAATAGGTTTCGAATTGAATTACAGCATTTATCGCGCATCGAAAGAAAAAAGTTTAGGTGGGGGCTTGGAATAAGCAAATCAGAATATTACTTTTGCGGCGGAGAAATGGCAGAGCGGTCTAATGCGGCAGTCTTGAAAACTGTTGACT
>CAMDXE010000083.1 GCA_945878925.1 Chitinophaga pinensis | reverse complement strand
CATTTTGGGTTCCATCTCTACTTTGGCTATATCGCTCAGGCTTGCTGCAAATTCTCCTAAGAGTTTCGACCCCCGTTCTTTATAAACGATGGTTCGTCCTCTAAAAAAAACATAGGCCCTAACTTTATGTCCCTCATTTAAAAACTTGGTGGCATGCTTGGTTTTAAACTCAATATCATGCTCATCGGTATTGGGGCCAAAGCGTATTTCTTTTATTTCTACCTTGGTACTATTGGCCTTTATTTCTTTTGCTTTCTTCTTTTGCTCGTATAAAAATTTATTATAATCAATAATTCGGCAAACTGGTGGGTCGGCTTTAGGCGAAATCTCAACCAAATCTAATCCTGCTTCTTCTGCTAGTTCAATTGCTTCACTCAAACTTACTATTCCGGTGGCAATATGCTCGCCAACGAGCCGAATGGGGTCGGCTGTAATTTTTTGATTAATCTTATGAAGTTCTATTTTAACAGGAGGTCTTCTAAAGCCGGGTACACGTGGCTGAAATGCCGGTGGATTGGGTTTATCGTTTCCTGCTGGAACTGCCGGTGTTTCAGGCGTGGTATTTTTGATAGGATTTTCTATAGTCTTCTTAATTTAATTTTTGTTTAAAAAAGTTTATAAATGCTTCAAGTTTCATCGAGCCTACATCACCTTCGCCATGCACCCTCACCGAAACCTCGTTGTTTTCCTGTTCCTTTTCACCAACAATAAGCATTATCGGGATTTTCTTCATTTCGGCATCCCTTATCTTTCTGCCTACCTTCTCACTACGGTCGTCAACAAGGCCGCGAATATCGTTATTTTCTAACTTAATTAAAAGTGTTTTTGCAAATTCCTCAAACTTTTCGCTAATTGGCAGGAGTATAACTTGGTCGGGGGTAAGCCATAAAGGGAAATTTCCATTGCAATGTTCGATAAGTACTCCAATAAATCGTTCTAAAGATCCAAAGGGGGCGCGGTGAATCATCACTGGTCGCGCCTTGGTATTTTCGGAAGTTATATATTCCAATTCAAAACGTTCGGGCAGGTTATAATCAACTTGAATAGTTCCCAACTGCCACGACCTTCCAAGAGCATCTTTTACCATAAAATCGAGCTTGGGGCCATAAAAGGCCGCTTCCCCGTATTCAGTAACCGTGGTCAATCCTTTTTCTTCCGAGGCTTCGATAATAGCCCTTTCGGCCTTCTCCCAATTTTCATCGCTTCCAATATATTTTTCACGATTTACCTTGTCGCGCAAGGAAATTTGAGCCGTATAATTTTCAAAATTCAACTTTTGCAATACATGCTTAACCAAATCGATAACCGCCTTAAATTCTTCTTTTATTTGATCGGCTGTGCAAAAAATATGCGCATCGTCCTGGGTAAATCCTCTAACGCGCGTCAGCCCATTTAACTCGCCCGATTGTTCGTAGCGGTAAACAGTACCAAACTCAGCTATACGAACCGGAAGTTCTTTATATGATCTAGGTTTATGGCCATAAATTTCGCAATGATGAGGGCAATTCATGGGTTTTAAGAAAAACTCTTCGCCTTCTTCGGGGGTATGTATGGGCTGAAACGAATCTTTGCCATATTTTTCGTAATGCCCCGAGGTGATGTATAAATCTTTTTTTCCTATATGCGGGGTTACTACTTGCACATAGCCTCTCTCCAATTGCTCTTGTCGCATAAAACGCTCTAGGCGCTCGCGAACCATGGTGCCTCGAGGCAGCCAAATTGGTAGCCCAGCTCCTACTTTTTCCGAAAACATAAACAATTCCAATTCTTTGCCCAACTTTCGATGGTCGCGTTTTTTAGCTTCTTCGAGCACAAAAAGAAAGTCGGTAAGTTCTTTGGCCTTTGGAAACGTTATGCCATACAAACGGGTTAATTGTTTATTTTTTTCATCGCCCCTCCAGTAAGCTCCTGCAATGTTTAATAATTTTACGGCTTTTATTTTTCCGGTGCTTGGCATATGAGGCCCGCGGCACAAGTCGGTAAAATTACCTTGGTGATAAAGGGTAATTTGCCCGTCTTGCAAACCATCTAAAAGTTCTAATTTATAAGGATCGCCTTTTTTGGTGAAATAATCTATGGCCTCTTGTTTTGAAATATTCTGCCGTGAAAAAGCCTTGTCGGCATGCGCCAATTCCTGAATTTTGGCTTCAATGGCGGGCAATTGGTCGGCGGTAAAGGCTCTGTCACCAAAATCAACGTCGTAATAAAATCCGTTTTCAATGGCAGGACCAATTCCTAATTTCACCCCGGGATAAATGGCCTCCAAGGCCTCAGCCATGATATGAGCCGAACTATGCCAAAAGGTAGATTTTCCTTCTTTATCGTCCCAGGTCAGTAATTTCAAGGAGCAATCATGGTTCAAGGGCCTGAAACTATCCCAAACCTCCTCGTTTATTTTGGCTGCCAAAACATTGCGTGCCAATCCTTCGCTAATTCCTTTGGCAATATCCATAGCAGTAGTCCCTTTTGGGTATTGCTTAATGGAACCATCTGGAAGAGTTACGTTAATCATAAATTTTTAAAGGTTGCAAATTTAAGGATTCACTAATGAAAATCAGTAGAGATTAAAATAGTTAATCTCAAAAAAAATCATCTTCATTAATCCCTACTCTCGTAAACATCTCTTCTATTCCCAACTGTTATGATATCAATAACAAGTAGTTTATCAAATATATTATAAATAATTCGGTAGTCGCCAACTCGAATCCTAAAACCTTCACGTCCTTTTAATTTTATATACCCTTGTGGACGTGGGTTTAAACTTAGATTAATAATTACTTGCTTTAGCTTGGAATAAAAAGGCTCATTGATTTTTTCCAATTCTTTAAAGGCCTGTTTGCTAAAACTTAAGGCATAAATCATTTTGGTTTTTGATTGCGATTAGCCTCTATTTTTTTAAAGGCCTCTTCCATAGGAATTCTTTCACCCGAATCATTTTTCATTACTTCGTCGTAAAGTTGGATATCATCTAACTCTTCAAGTTCTTCCATTATGGTTTCAAATTCATTGGCAGGAAGTATAACAAATGATTTATTACCATTGTTATCTTTAATATATTGCGGATGCACCGTTAGCATTTCAATTTTTTTAAAAATGATATTTGGACAAAATTAAATAAAAAAGAAAAACCAAACAATAATACAAGCCAATGGCGCGATGTAATTTATTTTATTTACAGCCTATCAAGCAAAATCAAATGGCTAAATTGTCTGTCGATTTCTTTCGAAAATTTCTAAATGCTGCCCCAATCCTTCGCTAATTCCTTTGGCAATATCCATAGCAGTAGTCCCTTTTGGGTATTGCCTTACTGAGCCATCGGGGAGTTACATTAATCATAATTTTTTTAAAAGGAGGCGAATTTAGGGATTTTTAGGAGATGTTTTTTAGAAGAAATTTTATCTCTGATTGCAAGAATTTCATTACCTTTTAGGAATCCTTAAACACATATTAATTTGACTTTAAACTATTTTTGAATTCAATAATTTCCTTTTTAAGTTCAGAATTTTCTTGTTTTAATATCTGATTAAATTCTTTCAAGGTTTCAATAGATTCCCAATGCAATTTTTTAATATCTTCAATATCCTGATGATTATGAATAGTTTGTTGGTCAATTGCAATATAATTCCCCCCAAAATTATTTTTTTCCTTTTTATAACTATTATTGGGGATTAATTCATAAACAGATATATTAAAAATATCAGCTAGGGATTGGAGTTCTGTAATTCTTGGTTCTTTTTTACCATTTATCCATTCTGAAACTTTACTTTGGCTGACCCCAAGTTTATCTGCTAATTTAGTTTGAGTAAGATGAGGGGTTCTTTCAATAAAATATTTAATTTTTTCGCCGATTAAATTTCTATGTACCATTGCCAAATATTCAACGCAATTAACAACAAAAATAAACAACTAAAAATATTTATTTCTTAAAATATTACGGCTAAAGAAATGAAATACAATTAATTGAATGATATATAATCCTAAAGGGGAATATTATTATAATAAATTAAAATAATTATCTAGTTTCTATTACAGTCATATCTATTTTTGAATTTTAGTTTCGTATCGCTACTGCTGCAACATAGGCATGACTCATTTAGGCTTAAAAAAAAACGAAACAAAATATGAAACAAAACAAAAAAATTATTATCAGTTTATTAATGTTTGCAGGGTTTCTTTACTCTTGCAAAAATGAAAACGTTCCCCAATCGATTGAACCATCAACTTTTATGGAAAAATCCGAAAAAGGGAGTAACCTTTTCGCAATTGAAACTTGTTTAAATTATCCAGATGTCTCTGCAAATGGTTTCAATTGGTGCTACTGAAGTGGCTGCACCTTCGGGATTTGCAAATACATATCAGGGAACTCTTGAAGTTCATCATTTTACGAAAAATGCAAACCGATATACGGTGTATATTTTTCCGTTTGATGAAGTAGATCCAGATGCAGGATTAGCGTGTACCCGCTTGTGGAATTCAAGTACTGGTGTCTGCCCAGACCCAGGTGGCAATTGTAAGTATGAATTAAATGTAGATTCATCACGTTTTGAGATTATCTGTTGTGAATAGGATTAGTAAGTTTAAAAAAAGTGCAGTCGCATTAATAATAATAATTGGCTGCATTTTTTTTTCTTGTAAATCTAATAAAAGGTATATAACTAAGTTTGAAGTAGTTATTATTGATTCATTAATAATTCCAAAAAATAATGTGAATTTCAATTATCTACATTTATTAAGTTATTATGGTGATTATTTAATAATTGATAATAGACCTAACCTTATAATCTATAATGTAAAAAACAAATCTATTAAAGTCTTGAAAACCAATATTTCTTGGGCACATAGTGGATTGACTGGAATTTTACCAGTTGATAGCTCTTTTACTCAAATAATTGGTGCTTATGTTAGTTCTACATTCGATGGTAATCACCAAACAGCATTCGGAGTTTTTGACTTTAACAAACAAAAGTTAACTAAAAAATTCTTTTTTGAGGGGAGTAATTTCATAACTAAAAGTAATGATAGCACTTTGAAATTTAGATATTCAGATCATTTAAGCCTCCAATTTTTCAAACCTTATTTTAATATTAAGGATGGTTATTGCATTTCTGCAGTTTTGAGGTTCAACGAAAAATCACATGATAGTTTGAAACCTTTCCCAAATGCGGGTAATGTTGTTAAGTTATTCCCTTATGAATCAAAATTAAAGCCCCAATATTTTGGGTTTAAGTATTACTCCGAAAAAAAGGATAGTTTTATATTTTTTGATTATTATCGTCCATGTGGCTATGCTGATTCACTTTTTACTACTTTATGTCACGGTCAAAATAATATCATCTATAAGATTAATAATATTACTCATGAAGTCAATAGGTATAATGCCTCTGTTGATTTTTTACCAAACATGAATTATTTAAATGAGAGTTATGACCAGCAATATGAGGAATATTTTGTTCAATACACTTACTTGCACTACAATCCTATGACTAAGGAGTATTATCGTTTAGTACGATTACCAAAAAAGAAAACTGAAGCTATCGGTAATTACAAATGGCCACATGGCATTATAGTAATGAATGAATCATTCAAACCCATAGGATTCGGTCTGCTGCCAATCGGATGCGACCAAATGGTAATAACCCCGGAGGGTCTTTATACAATAGACCAAGCATATACAAGAAGAAACGCTGAAATAAAACTCTATAAAATTGAAATAAAAAATACCAAAAAAATATTAGAAATAGAACCCTATTCTAATACTAATCCTGATTTAGTAGAAACTAATCATATTGATTCTTCTAAATTTAATACATATTTAAGAATTTTAGGAGGAAAATCGATTAATACAAAATCCATAATCATTCCTCTTCATAATAGTTGTCCAAGTTGCATTGTTAAAATTGGCCCTATTCTTTCAGAATTAAAGAAAGATTCAAATATTAATATTATTATTTTGGCTAGTAATAAAGAGAAAATTGATAAATTTTTAAAAGACAGTAACCTTAAATTAGGATTAAATATATTGGCCGATTATACTTGGCAATACGAGAATTATTTACCAAGTTTATCTAATATAAATGCCTTAATTAACAATAAGGATAAGGTTATTATAAAGCAATATGACCCTGACAATTTGTATGATATAATAGTTGACTTGGGAATAATATCAAAACTACGAAAACCAGGACCTCAATGTTTTCCTATAAAAGATTAAGCTATTGAAGATACTATTGAAGAAGTAAATTTAATTTTTTTTGAAACTGAAATAAAAGGTTCAAATTGCCAACCAGTTTTTGAAATAAAATGGCAAAAATTTGATATTTTTTGAGAATTAAAATCAATCCATTGCAAACGGTTTAAAATGTTGGCTTTGGATTAACTTTATAAAACCTTTCAATAATCTTATTCTTCAACTCATCCATATTTTCATTTTTTAAAGCCGAAATAAAAACCACGGGCGCATTTTCTTTGGCCATCCAACTTTGTTTCAAAAGATCGAGATCGTAAATGGTGGTATCTTCAAAAATATCTTCGGCTGTAGGATTTGGATTATAATTGTCAATTTTATTAAAAACAATGAGGGTTGGTTTTTGAGCGGCACCAATTTCGTCAAGCGTACTTTTTACCACGTCCATTTGATCTTCGAATCCCTGATGCGAAACATCAACCACATGCAATAATAAATCGGCATCTAATACCTCGTCGAGCGTCGATTTAAAACTTTCGACCAATTGATGGGGAAGTTTACGGATAAACCCAACTGTATCGGATAATATAAATGTAATGGGCATTGCCGAATGGTCGGGGTTTGGGAAAACTACCTTGCGGGCGGTAGAATCTAAGGTGGCAAATAATTTATTTTCTGTTAAAACACCTGCCTTAGTTAAGGCATTCATGATGGTAGATTTGCCCACATTGGTATACCCCACCAAGGCTACTTTTTTCATAGCATCACGGTTTTTGCGGCGGGTTTGATTTTGGTTATCAATATCCTTGAGCTTGTCTTTTAATAATGAAATGGTATGGCGTATAGCCCTTCTATCGGTTTCAATTTCTTTTTCTCCTGCCCCACGCTGCCCAATGCCTCCTTTTTGCCTGTCAAGATGCCCCCACATTCGGGTAAGGCGCGGCAATAAGTATTCGTTTCGGGCCAATTCCACTTGAGTTTTGGCCGTAGCGGTACGGGCATTTTTAGCAAAAATATCGAGAATGAGCATGCTGCGATCTATAATTTTACACACTAAAGCATCTTCCAAATTGCGGGTTTGCGATGGGCTAAGTTCATCGTCGAATATAGCAACGGCAATCTCGTTTTCTTTAATATAGGCGGCTACTTCTTCTAGCTTACCTTGGCCTAAGTAGGTTTTAGAATGTGGCCGGTCGGTTTTTTGTGTAAATATTTTTACAGTTTCGGCTCCAGCCGTCAAGGCCAAAAAAGCCAACTCTTCCAAATATTCGGCACATTTTCCTTTGCGGTAGCTGTATAAATCGGCCGCGATTAGCACAGCTAGTTCGGGCTTTATGGCAGTATCAAATATTTGTCCTTTCAATTGGGGGGCAAAGATAGATTATTAGTACAGAGATTTTGAGTACAGAGATTTTGAGTATAGAGATTTTGAGTACAGAGATTTTGAGCACAGAGATTTTGAGTACAGAGATTTTGAGTACAGAGATTTTGAGTACAGAGAATTTGAGTACAGAGATTTTGAGTACTGAGATTTGAGTACTGAGATTTGAGTATAGAGATTTTGAGTACAGAGATTTTGAGTACTGAGATTTGAGTATAGAGATTTTGAGTATAGAGATTTTGAGTACAGAGATTTGAGTATAGAGATTTTGAGTACAGAGATTTTGAGTACTGAGATTTGAGTACAGAGATTTTGAGTATAGAGATTTTGAGTACAGAGATTTTGAGTACAGAGATTTTGAGAAGGGCAACTATTACCCAATTATCTCTATACTAATTGTCTCTGTACTAATTGTCTCCGTACTATGTACTCATAATCTCTGTACTCTGTACTAATTGTCTCTGTACTCTGTACTCATAATCTCTGTACTCTGTACTAATTGTCTCTGTACTTATTTCAAATTTCAACAGCACTCCCCTCTCCCACTTGCTGACGCCACATGGCATAGTAAAGGCCTTTAAGTTCGAGCAAATCGGAATGCTTGCCCTGCTCAATAATTAAGCCTTTTTCGAGTACAAAAATTCTATCGGCGTGCATAATGGTACTCAGGCGATGGGCAATTAAAATGGTCATCATATCGCGCGTTTGATTTATCTCGCGGATAGTTTGGGTAATTTCATCTTCAGTTAAGCTATCGAGCGACGAGGTAGCCTCATCAAACACCAATAAGCTTGGGTGCCTCAGCAATGCTCTTGCTATCGAAAGCCTCTGCTTTTCGCCTCCCGATACTTTCACTCCTCCTTCACCAATCATGGTATTAATTCCATTATCAGCTCTATCCAATAAACTTTGACAACTGGCTTTTTTCAATACATCCAATATTTGATGGTCGCTTGCTGTTGGCTTAACAAATAAAAGATTCTCTTTGATGCTTCCTGCAAAAAGTTGTGTATCCTGAGTTACAAATCCTATTTGCTCGCGCAAATTATCTAAGTCTATTTCTCGTCCGTTGGTGCCATCGTATTTTATTTCGCCTTTTATTGGTTGGTATAAGCCAACCAATAGTTTTACCAAGGTTGTTTTGCCCGATCCACTAGGACCTACAAATGCAATGGTCTCGCCCTTGTTAACTTTGAAATTAATGCCGCTCAAGGCAGGATGCTTGGCTGACAAATGCTGAAAATAAACGTCCTGAAATTCAAAATTATTAAGCGATGGCAGTGCTTTGGGCCGCAAGGGTTTCTCCTCTTTTGGCTTGTCCATAATGGTCTTAAAATTTTCTAGCGATACTTGTGCTTCCCTATAAATCATTATTACATTTCCCAGTTCCTGAAGGGGATTGAAAATAAAAAATGAGAAAAATAAAAACATAAAATATTGCCCCGGAGAAATAACAGTCCCAAAGATTAGAAGCAGTAAAATTAAAACCATGACACTTCTAACAAACTGAACTGTGGTTCCTTGAAGAAAACCCAAACTTCGTATAAATTTAACTTTTTTGAGTTCTAATTCCAGTATTTGATAGGTTGTTTTATTTAAACGTTCAATTTCTTGATTAGCCAAACCTAAGCTTTTAACCAATTCGATATTTCGCAACGACTCTGTGGTGCTGCCAGCCAAAGCAGTTGTGGCGCCCACTATTTTATGCTGCATTATTTTTATTCGTTTGCTAAAATAACTGCTCAATACTCCTATTACCGCAATCGCAAAAATATAAACCGCCCCTACCATCCATGTTATGCTAAAGGCGTATACCATGACAAAAATTATACCTATAAGGCTTGTAAATAAAACCCCAATAAATGCTGTTAATAGTTTTTCAATGTCAATTCTTACTTTTTGCAATACCGATAGCGTTTCGCCGCTGCGCTGATCTTCGAATACTTGGTATGGCAATTCTAAGCTATGCTTTAATCCGTCGGCATAAATTTGCGCGCCTAATTTTTGAATGATGACGTTGGTAAAATAATCTTGGAAATTTTTTGCAATACGGCTTACCATCGAAACCCCAATGGAGCACCCAATCCAAAATAAAGCCAAATTAATATATTGTTTTTTAGTTAAGAGAGAATGCCGATTTATAACCTCATCCACAACATGGCTTGTAATGTATGGATCCATAAGCGAAAACCCGATATTGATTGTAGCCAGAACGAGTGCAAGCGTTAGAAGTTTCCAGTAATATTTTAAATATTTTTTAAGAATGCCCATGTCTTAAAAGCAAATTAGGTTTAGTTGGTGTCATTAAGAATGTGCAAATAAAGGCAGTTTTTAGCCGTATTCATAAAGCTTTATCATTATAATTTCTTTTTTAGCCTCCTGAATTTATTTTATAAATCAAATTGATCCATTGCGCAGGATGCATTTGTAAGCCTCTTTTTAAAATAATCATAAAAAGCTAAAGCAAAATTGCTTTTATTAAAAAAAACCTCAATGGTTTCTTTTAAAAATACGTAACTCAAAGCTTATTAGTTTTTTGTTTTCGAAAATAAAAAGTTAAGAATTATCAATAGCGTCCTAAACGATTAAAAAAAGGAAAGGGAATGTTTTAACTCAAAGCTACCTTTGAGGTGACAAAAAACAAACCCCCTTTCCTATGGCAAATTTAACTCTGTTTTCTCAAATTATTTCAA
>CAMDXE010000082.1 GCA_945878925.1 Chitinophaga pinensis | reverse complement strand
CCTAAATGTTCAAATTTTCGAATATTATCAATAGCAAAATCGTCGTCGGCCATTAAAGGCCATATCTTAGAAATATGTTTTTTTTGCATGATTAATACCCCTAAACCTAAGGGGCAACATAACCATTTATGTAAACTTGCAGCCAAATAGTCGGCCCCTAAATCGAAAGGTTTAAAATCGATATGGGCCACGCTGTGCGCAGCGTCAACCATCACCTCAATTCCTTTGGCATGTGCCGCTTCTATTATTTTTTTGGCTGGCAAAAGCTGCCCACTTAAGTTAATCATATGTGTAAGATGAATAACTTTTGTTTTTGGAGTTGCCAACGACATGTAGGCTTGAACAAGATCGTCGTCCGATTTTGGATGCAAGGGTATTTGTGCCATTACTAGTTTTATACCGGCTCTTTTTTCTTGTTGCCTAAAAGCCGTCAACATGCTTCCGTAATCTTGATTGCCAACAATCACTTCATCCCCTTTTTGCCAAGGATAACCCGAAATAATGGTATTTAAGCTTTCCGTTGTATTTCGTGTAATGGCCAATTCTTCTTGCGGGCCTCCTAAAAACTCAGCAAGATTTTGACGGGTATGCTCAAGGGCTGTATGTTGTTCTCGCCTCATAAACCAACTGCTTTTACTATTAATTTCATGCTCTTTGGATTGATGAAATTGCAAAGTGCTCATTGGCTGCGGACTGAAATAGCCATTCTCGAGATTGATAAACTCTTTTGAAAATTTAAACATTTCACGAACCATGTTCCAATACGCCTCGTCGGTCTTTGTATTGGAGGCGCTTTTACCATTTAAAATACTGCGATAATGGGTTGCATAATCGTCATCTAAATTTTGAGCCATGGATGCAAATGGCATACCAGTGAGTATTATTCCCGCTTGCGCTAAAAAGGATTTCCTATGCATAATTTTTCGTGTTTCGAAGTGTAATTCCAGTTAAATAAGCTTCAACTAGAGGGGTGTAATTTTAATATAAAAAATGCAGATGCTATCCTATTTAATTTATGGCAATTTGATGACAGTATTTTTTACAAAAAAGGTGTCTAATACAATACTTAACTCCCAAATTATGTCGCGTGTAAATTGCCCAAACTGCAGCCATCACAGTTATCATATAGCGCTTAATAATGATAGCAGCCCGCATTATTTATATATAAGTAAAGTATTGTTAAACTTCGGTTTTATTCCCCCAACCCTTTACAATTATCCAATACAATGCAATACCTGCAGTTATAGTTGGAAGGCCTAATAGCCATTGCCTGAATTTTATTTCTTAAACTTTTTTTTAAAGGGTTAGGACCCAAAGTCAATTTTTTGTCGATTTTGTAAGGTGGCATATAAAACAAAAATGCTTAGCGAAGCGGCCAAATGTTTTAGCGTGTGACCGCTTAAAAATACCAAGCTATTGTAAATGGCAGAGTCGTAATATTCAAAAACTTTTGCCAAGGCATAAAACAGAAAAACGAACCAATATCGCGACGTTAGAGTATAGCGGGATTCAAAAAATAGCAGAATGATAGGAATGGCCACGATTGGAAAAAATTGCACCACGGCATAGCAACGTAAATCGGAATAGATAACCCAAATAAGGATTGACAGGAGGCCAAATATCAAAAATGGGACGAAGAGCAATCGACCAATTTTTTCGTTGATAAATTCACTTATTATAAGTGCAAAAAGTGCCATAAAACCAAGGGTCATTGGCAATCTATCCCAAACCAAAGTTTGAGAGTTGGGGTTGTAATGATAATACCCTGAGCCAATGGACACCAATGCAATACTTGCGAAAAATAGGCGATAATAAATTTTGGATGAACCCGATAATTTTAATCGAAACACACCCATTAAACCCACCAAAAGGAAGGGCAAATTGGAAACAACATTCCAAAAATTTGGAATAAAAAACATGGTTCTTTTATCACTAAAATTGTGATAGTGTTCATCTTGAATAATTGGAGAAGAACACAAAAAAGCAAGCAATACTGCTAAAGCTAATAGGGTTAAAAGGCCTAATCCAATGTTCTTTTTTTGCAAGATTTATATATTTATGAAAGGTATAAAAAAGGCAATTAATACTACCAATCGTCTTTTTTCTTAACTGGCGGCGATTTAACGGCTTTGGTGAGTTCAATTTTTAAATTCTCGAAATAGGCCAAACTTTGTTGGATATAGCCTTGGTAAGATTCCTTATAATAAGGATCTTTGGTATTCATCCATTTCGAAATATCATAATAAGAAGCTTGTACCCAATGAATTCGTGAAATTTCATATTTAAATTTACCGTCTTTGAAATTTAAAGAAATGGTGTAGGCAACAAATCCGTCATTGAGAACGACTCCTTTTTTGTCGGTGCTAGTAATCTTGAATTGAGCTTTGCCTATTATTTCACCTGTTTCCTGATTTTTACTTTGAACCATTCCGGTAGGATTGGGATAAAATTTGGTAATCCAAGCTAAGGTTCTATCATACAACTCGGCTTTGGTTGATCCCGCCACGTCAACCACATCTTTGATAAAAGCTTGCTTGGTTTCGGCATCAAGAGGAATTGAACTTTGGGCATAGCTTACCGAAATAAGAAAAGGCAAAAGCATTAAAAAGCTATAAAATTTAATGGGCAATCTGTTCATGCCTCAAAGATATGTGAAATACATATTTAGAAAAAGACTTTACACTTGAAAGCGTAATTTTGCCCATATATCCATAAAAAACAAAAATCAATATTGAATTTATTTGCCCATTATTATTTTCACCATCGCCCTGGTAATTGCACTTATAATGCAGGATTACTGTTTCCTGATTTGCTCCGCATGCTTACCCTTAATCAACGCGTAGGGCTAAATAAATTGCAAAATTCAATAAGCAAAATTCATTCAGAAAATTTAATTTCGGGAATAGTCCAACATTTCGAAGCCGACCATCAATTTCACAATTGGGCTTGGTTTATCGAAAAAAATAAGCAGCTAACACAGTCCATACGAAACGAAGGATTGAATATAAAACGGGATTGGTTTTTGGCTCACATTATGATCGAATTAGCAATAGATCATGTACTGGTTTGCCAAAATAAACCCATGGTGGCTAAATTATATTCCGATTTGGGCGCTTGTGAGCATCAGTGGGACTTATTTTTTAAAAATCAAGGTTTTAGTGAATTAAGACTATGGACCGTTGGCCTTCATAAATTTAGGGCGAGCGAATATATATTTTCGTATAAAGATACTGATAATGTGATATACGCGTTAAACCGTATATATCAAAATGCGGGAATAGGAACATTAAGTGATATTCAAACTAAATTTTTAGTCGTAATATTGAATAATTTAATACCGGAGATAAAATCAAAACTGAACGAATTGCAAAAAATTTTAACATGAGGCGCTTTATCATATTAGGCTGTTTATTAACTATTTCAATCCATTCGATGGCTCAGAGCACCCCAAAATATAGCAACGATTTTTTGAATATTGGGGTAGGAGCAAGGGCTTTTGGAATGGCTAATGCTGTTGTAGCTTCGAGCAATGATGTAACCTCGGGGTATTGGAATCCTTCAGGATTGCTCGCCATTAAAGATAATATTCAGCTATCCTTCATGCATTCGGCTTATTTGGCTGGTATAGCCAATTATGATTACGGAGCTTTTGCTACCAAATTGGATGAAAACCGTGCCATCGGCGTTTCCATCATCCGTTTTAGTGTCGATGGTATTCCAAATACACTCGATTTGGTGCGAAACGGACAAATTGATTACAATAGAGTTACAAGTTTTTCGGCAAGCGACGAAGCTTTTTTATTCAGTTATGCTCAAAAAAGCAAAATCAAGGGATTGAACCTTGGAGGAAATGCCAAAATTATTCATAGAAAGGCAGGCGAGTTTACCACAGCATGGGGTTTTGGCCTCGACGCTTCCTTAAATTATGTTTCAAAAAATGAGTGGCAATTTGGCCTTATGGCACGCGATATTACCAGCACATTCAATGCCTGGAAATATTCCTTTACCGATGCCGAGAAAAATGTTTTTATTCAAACGCAAAATGAAATTCCAATGAATTCATTAGAAATAACCCTTCCGCAATTTATTTTAGGAGCAGGAAAGTTATTCGATCTAAATAAACGAATTGGTTTAAGAGCCGAAACAAACCTTGGGATTAATACCGATGGGCAACGCAATGTTTTAGTAAGTTCGAAATATTTCAACCTCGACCCCAACCTTGGCATCGAAGCCAATTATAAAAAAATAATATTTGTTCGAACAGGAATAGGCAAATTTCAAAGAGAATTAGATATTGATAATAAAAAAATCATGACCTTCCAGCCAAATGTTGGCATTGGTTTGAGCCTTGGCCAAATTATAATCGATTATGCATTAACCGATATTGGCGATGTATCGGCAGCGCTTTATAGCAATATGGTTTCGGTGCGTTTTAGCATTAATCGAAAAGAAGCTACAAAATAAGCAACACCTTTATTCAGCTTTTTTTAACTATAAGTTTATAGGAAGGGGGCAACGTTTCTCTTAAATTTTTTGTAAGTTTGTTCGTGTTAACACTTAGCATCATACGAACATGCCAAATTCAACCATTGCAGGCTTAGGTCACTATATTCCAAAGCGAAAAGTTACCAATAGCGACTTAGAAAAAATGATGGAAACCACCGACGAGTGGATAGTCGAACGTACCGGAATTAAGGCTCGACACTGGGCCGATTTAGACACCGATAGTACCTCGAATATGGGCACTAAGGCTGCTTTAATGGCTTTAGAAAATGCTCAATTAGCGCCAAGCGATGTTGAATTTATTATTTTTTGTACCCTATCGCCCGATTATAATTTTCCGGGTGGTGGCGTAATGGTTCAGGAGCAATTAGGATTGGATACCGTGGGGGCCTTAGATATTCGCAATCAATGTTCTGGATTTTTATATGGACTCAGTGTTGCCGATCAATTTATTAAAACGGGGATGTATAAAACTGTTTTGGTTATTGGTTCCGAAATTCACAGCAGCGGCCTAGATATAAGTACACGAGGGCGAAATGTAGCCGTTATTTTCGGTGATGGAGCCGGTGCAGCAGTTCTTACTGCTACCAACCAAACGGATAAGGGTATTCTTTCGACTCATTTGCACAGCCAAGGAAAATTTGCGGAAGAGTTAATGGTAATAGAGCCAAGCAGCACAAGCCGTTGTCGGAATGAATTTAGCCCAGAGCGTATGTTTCCTATAATGAACGGAAGCGCAGTTTTTAAACATGCAGTCACAAGGTTTCCTGAAGTAATTATGGAGGCGCTTGCAAAAAATGGATATTCGGCCTCCGACATTTCGCTATTAATCCCTCACCAAGCGAACTTAAGAATTTCACAATTTATTCAGAAATCCATGAAATTAAGCGACGACCAAGTTTACAACAATATCATGCATTACGGCAATACAACAGCCGCATCGGTCCCAATTGCCATGTTAGAAGCATTTCAAAATGGCAAAATCAAAGAAGGCGATCTAATATGTTTGGCTGCATTTGGCTCGGGATTTACATGGGCAAGTGCATTAATAAGGTGGTAAGTTTAAACCTTAAATGCCCTTCTTTATTTGAATAAAAAAAAACGAAATTCGCAGCACCTTAAAATATGAGTCAGAAAATAAAGATTGGAATTACCGCTGGAGATGTTAATGGCGTGGGCTTAGATATCATTTTACGCATTTTCAAGGAAGAAGGATATGGTTCACAATTTATACCAGTGCTATATGCCAATGCACAAGTTATCAAATTTTATAAAAATGAATTAGGATTAAATGACGGTCCTGATTATCACATCATTCAAAATACATCGGAATGCGTAGAAGGCAAATTAAATTTAAAAATTTGCGGCAATGATGAAGTAAATATTACTCCAGGAGAAGCTTCCATTGAAGGCGGAAAATTTGCCTTGGCTTCACTTAAAGCAGCCTTGGCCGATATTAAGGATGGCCAAATTCAAGCCCTTTGCACAGCGCCTATCGACAAGCAAAGCATCAAAAGCGAAGAGTTTCCATTTAACGGACACACTGGGTTTTTGGCCTCCGAGCTTGAGGCCCCTCAATATGCGATGATGTTGGTTTCCGACAATTTGCGTGTGGCACTGGTAACCGAACATGTTCCTTTAAAAGAGGTGTCGCCCATGCTAAGCCAGGAATTAATTCTTGATAAAATACGCGTTATTCACGAATCGTTGAAAGTAGATTTTGGGATCATTAAACCAAAAATTGCGGTTTTAGGCTTAAACCCACATTCGGGCGATGGAGGTGTAATTGGGCGCGAAGAAATTGAAATTATCAAACCCGCCGTTGAAAAAGCGCAAGCCGAAAAAATGATTGTTTGGGGCCCTTACTCTGCCGATGGTTTTTTTGGCAATCATCAGTTTAATCAATTTGATGCCGTGTTGGCTATGTATCACGATCAGGGATTAATACCATTTAAATATATGGCTTTTGAGGATGGTGTAAATTATACGGCCGGTTTGCCTATTGTTCGCACTTCGCCCGATCACGGAACCGCTTATGCACTTGCTGGCAAAGGAACAGCTCACCTTTCATCGTTTACTGCCGCCTTAAATTTGGCCAATCAAATTCATAATCAACGGGTCGAAAATTTAGAAATGGCAAAAAATCCCTTGGATTTTACACGTTACCGAAAGGAAAAATTCAGCATAGGCATTCCAAATATGCCTAAAAGGTAGATTGCTGCGCTCTATATTTTAGTATTTTGGAAGCAATATCCCCTATTCAAAAACCTGGGTTCGGACGCCTATTCCAAAACGATAAGGTTTAATTTTGAAGGCCCCCTTTAAAAGCACATATTAAATAAAAAACTTACTTATTTTCGCTACTTATTTAGAGATGAAAAAATTTGGATTAATCAATAACGTATTAGGTTGGCTATCGTTTTTAATAGCCATGGTTGTTTATGGCCTTACAGTAGAGCCTTCGGTTAGCTTATGGGATTGCGGCGAATTTATATCAGCGTCTTATCGCATGCAGGTGGTGCATCCTCCCGGAGCACCCTTGTTTTTAATGATTGGTCGAATTTTTTCGCTTTTAGCTGGCAACGATGTAGGCATGGTAGCCTTTTGGGTAAATATGTTGAGCGTTACGGTGAGTGCACTTACGGTAATGTTCACGTTTTGGATTATTGTACATTTTGCCAAAAAAATATTAAATATTAAGCTTGATGCTAATGAAATAAGCATGTCCGACGCCTTGGCTATCTTAGGAAGCGGATTGGTGGGAGCCTTAACTTTAACCTTTATGGATTCGTTTTGGTTTAGTGCTGTCGAAGCCGAGGTATACGCCTCATCCTCATTATTTACAGCCCTATCGTTTTGGTGTATTCTTAAATGGGAAAGGGTCAAACATGAAAAAGGGGCTGACCGCTGGTTAATCCTCATTGCCTATACTCTTGGGCTTGCAGTTGGGCTGCATTTACTTAATTTGTTGGTTATACCCGCCGTAGTTTACTACTATTATTTCAACCGTTATGCTTATAGCCGTAAGGGACTTTATATTTCATCGGCCATAGGTTTAGGAGCACTTGGAATTGTTCAAGCTGTTATTTTGCCAGGTTTGCCAAAGGTTGCATCCATAGTCGACAGACTATTTGTTAATTCGTTGGGGCTGCCTTACAACAGTGGCGTTCTATTTTTTGTGATTGCATTTTTAGCCGTGGTGAGTTATGGTATTTATTTTACCTTAAAAACCAACCGTTCGATTGCCAATTTAGTTCTTAACTGTATACTTTTTATATTCTTAGGCTATTCATCTTATGCCATGGTCGTTATCCGATCCTTAGCCGATCCGGCCATTGACATGAACAATCCAGAAGATGCTTATACGTTAACCAGTTATATCAACCGCGAACAATACGGAAGTAGGCCTGTGGTTTATGGCCCTTATTACAATGCCGAATATACTGGTACCGAAGAGGGAGCCATGCAATATCGCAAAGGCAAAGAGCAATATGAAGAAGTGGGCATTAAGGTAGAGCCAATTTGGGATCAAAAATATTGTACAGTTTTTCCACGTATGGGCGATATGCAAAAAGAAGGTGGGCCACAAGGCTATCAAATGTGGAGCGGTGCCAAGGATGGCAAAAAACCTACCTTTGGGCAAAACCTTACTTTTTTCTTTAAATACCAAGTGGGGTATATGTACATGCGTTATTTCATGTGGAATTTTGTGGGAAGGCAAAATGACAATCAAGGAATGACAGGCGATCCTTGGGATGGAAATTGGATAAGTGGAATAAATTTTATTGATAATATAATGCTCGGGCCACAAAACAATTTACCCGATAGTTTTAAAGTAAATAAAGCCCGAAATACATTTTTCTTTCTTCCTTTTATTTTAGGCATTTTAGGGATGATTATCCAATATCGCAAACGCCAATTTGATGCAAATGTGGTTTTAGCCTTATTTTTATTTACGGGTTTATTAATTATAGTATATCTTAATCAGCCGCCTTATGAGCCACGCGAAAGAGATTATTCGATGGTGGGGTCGTTTCAAACTTTTTGTATATGGATTGGATTAGGGGTATTGTTTTTATACGATTATGTTGGACGAAAATTAAAAATTAGCAAAACGGGAGTAGCTGTTTTAGTAATAGGAGCGGGCTTATTGGCAAGCCCTTATCTAATGGCCAAATACAATTGGGACGATCACGACCGTTCAAACCGGTTCTTAGGATTATCGTTTGCCAAAAACTACTTGAACAGTTGCGAAAAAAATGCAATATTATTTACCAATGGCGATAACGACACCTATCCACTTTGGTATGCGCAAAACGTTGAAGGCATACGCACCGATGTGAGAATCATCAACCTTAGTTTGTTAGGAACCGATTGGTATATAAATGCTTTACGACGTAAAGTGTATAATTCTGAACCGCTCCCATTGTCGATTCCTGAAGAAAAATTAGTAGAAGGGTTACGCGATGTTACTTATTTTTTCGACAACGGACAATTCGACCAAAACAGGGTATATCCATTAACGGACGTGGTTAAATTTATGACCAGCGATAATGAAGCCGAAATGACGGCGGCCAATGGCGGAAGAATGATGAATTTTATGCCCGTGAAAAAGTTTTTACTACCGGTAGATAAAAAAGCATGCATTGCTCAAGGATTCGTAAAAGCATCGGATTCGATAGTTGACAATATAGTATTTGATATTGGGTCGAGCTCGGTGTATAAAGGAACCTTAGTGGTACTCGATATTTTAGCTCAAAATGCTAAAGATGGCTGGAAAAGACCCATATATTTTACCACTACTACGGGCTCGTCGGCCTATCTTAATCTTGACGAATATTTTAGATTGGAAGGTTTAACCTATAGGCTTATCCCAATTAAAGGCGATAAAGACCGAATGGGATTAACCGATCCTGATATGCTTTACAAAAAACTTACCACCGAGTTTGATTGGGGAAATATGGATAAAAATCTTAAAATGAATATGGACGATAAGGCCACTTTAGTTCCTAAAAATTTAAGAGTATTGTTTGTTCAATTGGCGCGAACCTATGCCATGGAGCGTCGCGAAAACAAAAAAGCAGTGTTTATGCTCGATTACGGGCAAAAAGTAATTCCCGAAACCATAATGCCTATGGACCTCCGCTTGCGATTTTATTATATCGACACCTATTATATTGCCGGCGATAAGCAGAAAGCCGAAAAACTTATGGCCATCATGGTAAAAGATTGCGAACAACAAGCAAGATTTTACAAACAGTACACAGGATCAAAAGCAAAATTTGTAACCGAAAAACTACAAGAATCTATAGGATATATTGGAGAGTGCGGCAAAAGAGCAGCCCAGGAAGGCAACAAGACCTTAGGCGATAAATACAGCGCATTATTCAATCAATTGAGCAGATAATTGACTAAATAAATAAAGGCTAACCCACTCTGAAAAACGGGGTGGGTTTGTTTTTTTATCATAAAACAGAATGGAAACACCTATTCAATCTAATATCGTATTTGGCCTTAGGGCAATAATTGAAGGCATTTTAGCAGGGAAAAATTTTGATAAAATATTTATCAAACAGGGGACAAAGGGCGAATTGGCAACCGAACTTTTAGTGTTGGCAAAGGAAAAAGAAATTACCTTTAAAATAGTCCCACAGGAAAAATTAGATTCCATTACTCGAAAAAACCATCAGGGGGCCATAGGATTTATAGCACCCGTCGAGTATCAAAATTTCGAAGAAATAATAACACGATTATTCGAACAAGGCATCGATCCATTACTTTTGGTTTTGGATGAAATTACAGATGTAAGAAATTTTGGAGCCATTGCTCGAACGGCCTTATGTATGAATGTACATGCCATTGTGATACCTGCAAATGGCTCAGTTACCATTACAGCCGATGCCATCAAAACAAGCGCGGGCGCCTTACTTAGCCTTCCGGTTTGTAAGGTAAAATCATTACCA
>CAMDXE010000081.1 GCA_945878925.1 Chitinophaga pinensis | reverse complement strand
TTGAATATTTATTGGCCTGATTATACAGTTCACTTTGATAATTTGCATTAAAAAGCGATAGGCCTAATACTTTTAAGCCAAGGGAATGTTTAAAATCTAAATTAAAATCAGCCCCCTTCCCAATCAAGGGTTGCCTTATGGATGAGGATAACAAATATTTTTTATAAATATCCTGTATAGTGCATCCAATAATTAGATTTGGACCATTATTAATTCCAGCAGGTATTGGCCAGAAATAGGCAAAGGAAGGCGAATGGAATTGCGCATTTGAAAATCCAAGGCGAATATTAGCTGCTTTTAATTCTCTATTTTCAGCTGTATATTCCTTAATCTTGAATTGTTTCTTAGGCTCGACGCCTACATTTAGTTGAGGTTTAGGTATTTTTTTGATTTTATATTCAAACCCTGTAATAAACTGATATAAAAATTTTACTTCAGGTATCGAATCCAAAATTTCTTTACGTTCATGGTTCTTATCCCCACTTATTTCCTTTGCTAAATTATGGTTAATGGCATCAAGAGATGCAACCGAAATAACCACATAATTGCTATGGCCATACTTAATTCCTTCAAGCACTTTTTTGGTTCTTTTATTATAGTCATACACTGCAATGGAGCGTGTATAATTTGTAACCAATACATTCTCACTGCTATCGTTTAGATTGACAATTCGGCCAATGTTTTTGTCGGGTGTACATTGAATAAAGGAAATAAAATCATCGAGATAGGAACTTAAAAAGGATATGGGAACATCGCTTTGAAAAAACACGCGGCTATCATCGGCTTTAGAGATGCGTATTTTGCTGTGCTCGAACGACGAAATTAATAATGAATTATTGGCATCGAATACAAAATCGGTTTCTTCCAAACTCGAATTGGTTAGATTTACTAAATTCAAACCCACATCAAACTTAAGTTGGATAATATCGATTCGGTAGTTTTTTTGTGCGAGTATGGCTATGCCATTTTCGGGATGATTTTTTAATTCGAGTATATAATTAAAGTCAAGGGCAAACTTTTTGGGCTTCAAGCCTTGATTTAATTTTGTAAGGGTGCTGGATATGCCATTGCTTTCTGTTAAAAAATAAGATTGAGCTGAGCGCACAAAGCGCCATTTATTTTCTTTGGACTTGAAATAAGTATGGTAAATTTTTGTTGACTTTTGGTTTAAGATATTATAATTCCATAATTCAATTTCGTCGATAGTTTGTATAAGAAAATCAAGTTGAGTGCCATCGATGGCAAACTTTAATTGAAGGATATTGGCCGACTTTAATTTTTCGTTTATAGGCTCGGGGTCGTTAGGCAAGCGAGAGGTTGTTTCTTCTAAATATTTTGCTTTTTCTAATTTAAACCAATCGGCAATTAACCAATTAAGACTTTTGTTGAGTACAAATTGAAAGGCATAATCTGTTTTGCCCGATAGTTTGGTATAAAACAATATTTGTCTCAACTTATTCATCCCAAATGAATCGTTAATATAACAAAAAACCGAATGCCCAAACGCTGCCAATTCGTGCTCATTGGTGAGATTTAGGTTTAGGTTTAATTTGCCCTCATAGTAATCGGCCATCCAGCTACTATTGGCCACTTTAGGATGCGCAACATATTTGGCCAAGCCCGAAACATACCAGTCGGGAACATTGATTTCTCTGTTGTTTTTAAGGCGTTCTTTAATCGTGTTGCCATAAAGCATGCCCTTAATGAGTATTTGCGCTAGTTTTTCCTTCAATTGAAGTATAACTTGCTGGGTATTGCCCTGATAATGCAAAAAAATTGAAGAATTGTCTATGGATATTAATCCATTTCTTTGCTGTATTTGCTCCTCCTCTGGAAAAGGTTGTTCGGATAAAAAGATATCAATTTGTTCGATGAGGCGAGTGCCTAAAAAGTTTTCGATAATTTCTAAACTATTTTCAGCTTCTTCGATGGTGTGAATAGCCATGTCTTTGCCACCATTTGTATAGTAGAGTTTAAAATTAAACGATTTCAAAACCCTATTTTTTGAATATTCCGATGCCAGTAAACCGTGTGACACGATAAATACCAAAACGAATGCTATGATATTTTTTTTTGCGATAAACAAAATTACAAAATAATGCTTCAAAAATATTGACCAATTGCACAGCAAATCTTTGTTAAAATTATGGAGCCATCTCAATCCACATTCCTAATGCTTTTAACTTACCTTTGCGCTATGGTGAGCATACAAATTCATCCCACAATTGATCTTGAATTACAATACGGGGCACACAATTACAATCCCTTACCCGTTGTAATCGAAAAAGGTTTAGGTATTCACGTTTGGGATACAGAAGGCCGTAAATATTTTGATTTTTTGGCTGCCTATAGTGCCGTTAACCAGGGACATTGCCATCCTAAAATTATAAGTGCCCTTACCCATCAAGCTCAAAAACTTACCCTTACCTCAAGGGCCTTTCACAACAATGTTTTGGGCCAATACGAGCAATTTATCACTTCATATTTTGGCTACGATAAAGTTTTGCCTATGAATACGGGAGTAGAAGGTGGCGAAACCGCCATTAAGCTCTGTCGTAAATGGGGGTATGAGGTAAAAGGAATTCCAGCAAATAAAGCAAAAATATTATTTGCCGAAGGCAATTTTTGGGGTAGAACCTTAGCCGCCATATCGGCCTCAACCGACCCAAGTAGTTATACCAATTTTGGCCCCTTAATGCCGGGTTTTGATATTATTGCATACAATAATTTATCCGAATTGGAAATAGCCCTGCAAGACCCCTTTGTGGCGGGTTTTATGGTTGAACCCATTCAAGGCGAAGCCGGCGTGGTTGTTCCTGATGCCGGTTATCTAAAGCAAGCCTACGATTTATGCAAGGCTCATAATGTATTATTCATTGCCGATGAAGTGCAAACCGGTTTGGGAAGAACTGGTAAATTGCTCGCCTGCGATTATGAAAACGTAAAACCCGATATCCTTATTTTAGGAAAAGCATTGGGCGGAGGCGTATTGCCCGTATCGGCGGTATTGTGCAACGATGAAATAATGCTAACGATTAAACCAGGCGAGCATGGATCAACCTTTGGTGGCAATCCTTTGGCTTGTAAAGTAGCCTTAGCTTCGTTAGAAGTTATTCGCGACGAAAACTTAGCCGACAATTCGTTTAAAATGGGACAATTGTTTAGAGAAAGGCTCAAGCAAATACAATCGCCGATTATTGAAGAAGTAAGAGGAAAAGGCCTTTTTAATGCGATGGTTATCAAACCATTTGGAAATCATAAAACGGCCAAAGATGTTTGTTTGGCCTTAAAAGAGAATGGATTGCTTGCCAAGCAAACGCATCATCATATTATTCGGTTTGCCCCACCCTTAACCATCAATCGTTCTGAAATTATGGAAGCGGCAGATATCATTGAAAACACCATACAAAGCATTTAGGTTTATCATTGACGGAAGGGCAATTCTTGAACAGAGTTAACAAATTACCTTCAGAGAGTTTTTTACAACCCTAAATGTCAAGGCTTTATTTAGCCAAATGGGTTCTCCATCGAGGTGCACAGGCCCCTCTTCCGGACGATTTAACTGCATATCAACAAATTTATGTTGATTGTAATATTTACTACGTTCAATTTCGCCTTTTCGAAACCGTCGAACCAAGCCTGGAATCGACAGGAGTTTAGGTTTGTTTAATAAACAACATCGCAAATATCCGTCATTCAGTTCGGCGTCGGGCGCTATATAAAACTCGTTGCCCCATTGCGAGCCATTTGCAATGCTAATTAGAAATGCGCTGGCAACACTCTGTTGCCCATCGATGCTTAGGTGGTAATCGGATTCAGGGTAATTTTTGGCTTCTCGCATCGAAACTTTTGCATAATTGATTAATCCACGGCCTTCGGTATTGGCAAAAATATGGCTTACATGGGCATCAAAACCCACTCCAGCCACATTCACAAAAAAGTGACCGTTGCACGTTCCTGTATCTATTATATTGATATTTTGAGCTAGCAATATTTGAAGTGCATCGTCAATATTTCCTCTTATATTTAAGTGTCGAGCAAAACCATTGCCCGAACCAAAGGGTATTACCCCTATAATAAGTTCAGTATTTACAAGTTCTTTGGCTACTTGATTGATGGTACCGTCGCCCCCAACTGCCACAAAAGTGTCAAACCCCTTGGATATGCCGTGCTTTACCAAATCGGCCACTAACATTCCTTTTTCCCACCACCCAATTTCAAATTCCAGTTGATTCTCGTTCATGGTTTCGATGATGGATTCGACGGCCGATTGTTTTGACCTGCCTCCTGAAATTGGATTTATAATAAAATAAAATCGACCTGGGTTTGGCATGGTTTATTTGGTAAATACGTATTGCAAAATATTAGCTCCCATTTTTAAGGCTTGCAGTCGCTTTTCTTCGCTGTCGCCATGTATACCATAATCTTCCCATCCATTGCCCAAATCGCATTCGTAGGTATAGATGCAAACCAAACGCCCTTCATATATTAATCCAAAGGCTTGTGCAGGCTTGCCATCGTGTTCATGAATTTTGGGCAACCCATTTTTAAATTCAAATTTTTGATGAAAAACGGGATGACTAAAAGGCAATTCCACAAAATCGAGCTCTGGAAATACCTTTTTTAGCTGTGGCCTAACATGTGGATCTAAACCATAATTATCGTCAATATGCAAAAATCCTCCGCCAATAAGATAATTGCGCAGGTTAGCCGATTCCTGATCGCTAAATAAAAACGTGCCATGCCCAGTCATAAAAACATAAGGCGTATTAAAAATTTCTTTACTCGAAGCCTCCATGACCATTTCTTTTTGGTCTATGCTGGTATAGAGCTGTTGATTGCAAAATGCAATTAAATTTGGGAGCGCAGTTCGGGCGGCATACCAGTCGCCTCCTCCAGCATATTTTAACCGTCCAAGTTTAAGTGGACTCTCTTGTGCCATTAGTCCGCAAGCAGCCAAAAACAATAAACCAAAAAATAAATTTCTCACCCTTAAATTTCCATGCAAAAATATCAAAAATATTGAGCATTTATATGGCCAATTGGTAATCGTATTCGAAGAATAATGGAACAATTATGACATCCTTTTATTCTATTTATTTTATACCCATGTAAGAAATTAGAAGTATCCTATACAAGCATAGACAAAATGAAAGCATGAGCAAACATGGCTTACAATCATTTAAGAAAGCATAGCCATTCCTCAACATTTTTTCGCATTTTTGCAGTCTCGAATTAATTTTTAATAAACTATGGCCGAATTTCAATTAGTGATGCCCAAAATGGGGGAAAGTATTGCTGAAGCAACTATTATTCGTTGGCTGAAGAATGAAGGGGATAAAATTGAAGCTGAAGATGCTCTATTAGAAATAGCTACCGATAAAGTAGACAGTGAAGTGCCTGCTCCAAAAGGGGGTATTTTGGGTAAAAAATTATTTAAGGATGGCGATGTGGTAAAAATTGGGGAAGTGGTGGCCATTATATATACCGACCAATCTGAGATTGTTCAATCACCACAACCCGTTGCTGCTGTAGTTTCGGAACCAATTCGTACCGAAAACAAAATATCAAGTCCTATTAATGATCAAACAGTAGCCACAGAATCAGAACCAAATTCTGGCGAAAATAAATTTTACTCACCCTTGGTCTTAAATATTGCCAAAGAGGAAGGCTTAGCCCTTTCACAATTGGAATTGATTGCTGGAACCGGCAAGGACAATAGAGTTACCAAACGCGATATTTTGGAGTTTTTAGAAAACAAAAATTCTAACCAAGCTGATACGCCAAAACCTGTTGAATCGAAGCCTGCTACTACCAATTTTTCACCCCAAGTGGTTGATAAACCCGTGGTAATCAATAAAGAAAGTGGGGATGAAATTATTGAAATGGATAGAATGCGAAAACTCATTGCCAATCACATGGTTATGAGTGTTCACACATCGCCACACGTAACCTCCTTTGTAGAGGCGGATGTTACAAACTTGGTAGCATGGCGAAATAAAATGAAGGATATTTTCAAAAAACGCGAAGGCGAAAATTTAACCTTTACCCCACTTTTTGTTTATGCGGTGGTCAAAGCCATTAAAGATTTTCCTATGATAAATGTATCGCTCGATGGCGAAAAAATAATAAAGCGCAAAGCTATTAATATTGGAATGGCGGCAGCCTTGCCAACTGGCAATTTAATTGTGCCGGTTATAAAAAATGCAGATACCAAAAGCTTGTATGGATTGGCAAAAGAAGTGAACCAATTGGCCATTAAGGCACGAACCAATAAATTATTACCCGACGATATACAAGGCGGTACTTATACTTTAACGAATGTAGGAACTTTTGGCAATATTTCGGGGACTCCAATTATTAATCAACCCCAAGTAGCCATTCTGGCCACAGGTTTGATTCAAAAAAAACCAGCGGTATTAGAAACCGAATTCGGCGATGTAATTGCCATAAGGCACAAAATGTATCTGAGCCATAGTTACGATCACCGTGTGGTTGACGGAGCTTTGGGCGGAGGATTTGTAAAGCGCGTAGCCGATTACCTCGAAAACTGGGATTTAAAAACTGAGATTTAATTTTTATACCTCATACCCCTCAACCTCAACCTTAACCTTAACCTCAACCTTAACCTCAACCTCAATCACCAACTCTTTGTTTCCAAATAAAGGGCTTCCACTTTTTTGCGTGCCCATTCGGTTTTGCGCAAAAAAGTTAAGCTAGAATTTAGGCTTGGGTTTTCATTGAAACATTTAATATCTATCCTAATCCCCAATTGCTCCCAACCGTAATATTCAATCAAATAGCTTAATATAGCCTTCAAGGTTTGGCCGTGAAGTGGATTATTGGGCTGACTTGGGTTTGTGTGCGTTTCCTTTTCCATATATACTAAATTATTAAGCTCACCAAAAACGTTTAATAAACAGTATCAGCGCTATACGGCAAATCAACCTTTTTTAGCTTATATTTTATTAACAAAAATTTGCAGAAAAATTAATTCCGCTTACATTTGTCTGTATATTCTCATCAAATGTCATAAAAAAGAGGTACATCCTAACTGTAAGCTCATGAAGAAATTAGTACAAAAAATACGTGCCATCAGAGGTTCAGGGGCTACAAATAATGATGACAATACTAAAATCAACTCAAATTTAGCATCGTTTAACGAAGGCAATGTTACTGAATCAAACGCATTGCATCCTCAAAAATTAAAATTAGATTCGGCCAAGGCGCCAAAAGAATCTAAAGTTGCTAATTTATTTAAACGCATCGAAAGCGGCAGAAAATTTGCCCTTTAAAGTTAGGCACGGCCCTTCTTTTTTTTAAAATAAATTAATTTGAATTGGTTTTGACGATTCAGAATCGTCAGCATCTGCTTTTTTCGAAGGCTCAATGTCAAGACTAATTGGCAAGGAAATAGGTTCATCTACGGCATCAAGAACATCATTTGTAAGCTTTTCACTTAAAACTTCCTTTTGTACTTCCACTAATTCCTGCTTCACATTTATCTCCTCGTCGTCGGAAGTTTGTAAATTTTCTAATTCTAAAATTGGCTCTGGGGTAATATCTTGAATGGATTTAAAGGTGTCGTAAGTTAATTTGTTCCCTAAGGTTTTCCATCCCTTTACGCCTATAAATTCGCTTACTGTTATCGTTTTTTCTTCTTTCTCTGCTTTTTTATTCACTGTTTTCAAGAGCAAAATTGGCTCTTTTTTATCGGTAATAAAGGTTAAACTGTTTCCTTTGCCTTCCTGAATAAATATAAATTTTTTGCCAACGGTGGTCGTTTCAATTTTAAATCTTTTGATATAATATTGTTTTTCATCTGCCACATAATGAATACACGTTACGACAGTTTCTGGATCATACTTGCGGATAATTTCTATATCTTTAGGCTCATAGTGGTTGGTAAGTTCAAAATCGGTCATGCCATAGCTTCCATCCTTATAAATAACCAAAATTTTATCTTCGTTATCAAAACGGCCAAGGGCCTCGCCTCTTCCGTCCGAATTTAAACGACCAATGGCGGGCTCAAAATAAATAGCTCTTCCGCCTATGGTGCTACGGCCTTTTTCTTTAAGTGTTACTTTTCGAACTTGAAATTTGCTTAAGGTATTGCCAATGCTATTTCGATTTTTTATAGCCAAATCTGCAAAATTGTAATCGAAAACTTTAATTCGCGCTTTGCTCATGTTGCTAAGCTGAACGTTCACTATTTCGGCTTCACCGTTTGGATTGGCTGAAAAATAAAGCAATTTCGATCCCGATTTCCCTTGCGTTATATCGTACTCCTTATCGCGGGTTATGCCTGTTATGGTAAATCGTTTTACGAAATATTTTCGACTTGAGCCTTCTAAATACACCACATTGTAAACTTTGCGGTCGTCGTTTTTTCGAAACACATCCACATGAATAAGGTTTTTACCAAAAAATGCTTTATCGGCTATTTTATTTATGGTGTATTTCCCATCCTCTCTAATGGCAATAATATCGTCGAGATCGGAACAATCGCAAAAATATTGATCTTTTTTAAGTCCGTAGCCCACAAACCCCTCTTCGAGGTTGGCATATAATTTTTGATTAGCTACCGCCACTACATTGGCTTCTATGCTATCAAATTGACGAATTTCAGTTTTTCGTTCTTTTCCTTTCCCAAATTGTTTTAGCAAAGCTTCAAAATATCGAACAGCAAAACGAACAAGGTTGTCTAAATGATTATTTACCTCATCCAATTCTACTTCTATGCCTTTCATAAGCTCGTCGGCTTTAAAGGCATCAAATTTCGAGATGCGTTTAATTTTTATTTCGGTAAGTTTGGCAATATCCTCTTGAGTTACATCGCGTCTAAAAATTGCTTTAAATGGAATTAATCCCTGCTCAATAGTGCTAATTATTTCATCCCAGGTTTCGCAGTCTTCAATATTCCTATAAATTCGGTTTTCAATAAATATTTTTTCAAGGCTGCTAAAATGCCATTTTTCTTCAAGTTCGCTTCGGCGAATTTCAAGTTCAAGTTTTAGCAGAGCAACAGCCGAATCGGTACAATTTTTAAGAATGTCATTTACATCCATAAAATGTGGTTTATCGCCAAAAATCACACAGGCATTTGGCGAAATACTCGATTCACAATCAGTAAAGGCATACAGGGCATCAATGGTTTTATCGGTAGAAATGCCTGGCGCTAATTGAATTTCAATTTCTAAATCTCTGGCCGTATTATCAACAACTTTCTTAATTTTTATTTTTCCCTTATCGTTGGCTTTAATGATTGAATCGATGATGCTACCGGTTGTGCTGCCAAAAGGAATTTCTTTGACCAATAAGGTTTTTTTATCCTTTTCTTCAATTCGGGCTCTCACCCTTATACGTCCACCTCGTCTACCACCATTGTAATTGCTAAAATCGGCTAAACCTCCAGTAGGAAAATCAGGCAAAATATTGGTTTGCTTTCCATTTAAAATAGAAATTGACGCTTCAATTAGTTCTATAAAATTATGAGGAAGAATTTTTGTACTCAGCCCCACAGCAATCCCCTCAACTCCTTGAGCCAACAAGAGGGGAAATTTCATTGGCAGGGTTATAGGCTCTCTGTTTCGCCCATCGTAGCTACGTTGCCATTGCGTGGTTTTAGGATTGAATGCTATTTGTAAGGCAAATTTCGACAATCGTGCTTCAATATATCGTGGTGCCGCCGCGCTATCGCCAGTGCGTATATCGCCCCAGTTACCTTGCATATCAATCAACAATTCCTTTTGACCAATGTTTACAAAGGCATCGCCAATAGCGGCATCGCCATGTGGGTGGTATTTCATGGTATTGCCAATCACATTGGCCACTTTATTATAGCGGCCATCTTCCATTTCCCAAAGGCTGTGTAATATACGGCGTTGAACGGGTTTTAGTCCATCTTCTAATGCTGGAACGGCTCGTTCGAGAATAACGTAAGAAGCATAATCCAAAAACCAATTTTGATACATTCCGGCAACAGGAATAACCTTAGGGTCGTCGTGCCTTATGTCGTCGATATTAAGCGGTTCGTTGTTTGGTTTCTCTTCGTCCATTTTTATTGCCCACTAAGCTATTAATTTTCCATGGCCTCTTCTTCAATTTTGGCATAATCTACATCCACCTCAACTACCAGGTTGTTTATGATAAACTCTTGCCTTTCTGGTGTGTTTTTACCCATATAATAATCCAAAATTTTGTCTATCGAAATTTCTTGCGTCACAATTACAGGCTCCAGCCGTATTTCATCGCCAATAAACAATCCAAATTCATCGGGGCTTATTTCACCTAATCCTTTAAATCGCGTTATTTCAACCTTGTCTTTTAGTTTGAATATAGCCGCTTGTTTTTCTGACTCGCTATAGCAGTAAATGGTTTTTTGTTTGTTTCTAACCCTAAATAATGGGGTATCTAAAATATATAAGTGGCCGTTTCGAACCAAATCGGGGAAAAATTGCAAAAAGAACGTCATAAGCAATAATCGAATATGCATACCATCGACATCGGCATCGGTAGCCACTACTATATTATTGTATCGCAAATTTTCAATTCCATCCTCAATATCTAAGGCATGCTGCAACAAATTAAACTCTTCGTTTTCATAAACCACCTTTTTGGTCAGCCCATAGCAGTTCAAAGGTTTTCCTCGCAAACTAAAAACGGCTTGCAAATCTACATTACGCGATTTGGTAATGCTCCCACTTGCCGAATCGCCTTCGGTGATGAACAGGGTTGTATTGTATCGGGATTCCTCTTTTTCGTCGGTAAAATGGGTTCGGCAATCTCTTAATTTTTTATTGTGCAGGTTGGCCTTTTTAGCCCTTTCGTTGGCCAATTTACGTACGCCGGCCATTTCTTTTCGTTCCTTTTCACTTC
>CAMDXE010000080.1 GCA_945878925.1 Chitinophaga pinensis | reverse complement strand
ATTGTGTTCGGCCATATCCCATTGCTATTGCATAGGTGCCCGATGCCTGCCCAGGTTGTATTAATACAGGGATTCCATCGAGTTTAATTCCGCCTATCGAAAGGTTTACAACATCGTTTTGTTTTAAGCCTTTTTTATCGGCTTCGGTTTTCGATACCGACAAATAATTATCGTAACAAACCTTCGAAATTGGGTCTGGCACTTCGTGTAGCCATGGATTATTAGCCATAGCACCATCTCTTACCCCTACTTTTTGGTAAATAATTAATTCAGATTCGTCGCCTTTAGGAGCAGCTTGAACTATGCTAGTTGAAAGCGCATTTAAATTTGCCCCAAATGAAGGGACTACTGAGCTTAATACTGGTTTCGAATATATCCCGTCGTGTACCGACTGATTCCAAAGATTGACATCGGCCGCCCATGTCGATTTTATAAAATTATAAGCATTGGCTTCTAGGGCAGCAGTTCCAGCCCATACCAATACCGATTCAATGGATTGACGTGTATTGAAAACAGGTGTTATAGTTGGTTGAGTAAACGAAAATAAGCCAGCTTTTGGCTCGGCATCGGCCCAACTCTCCAAATAATGGTTATCAGGACAAACATAATTTGCAAGGTCTGAAGTTTCATCTTTTTGGTCGGCGGTCGAAACTACCAATTTGGCTTTCTTTAGTCCTTCAACCAATTTGGCCGAATTATAATAAGAATAAACAGGATTTGAATTGATAAAAATCACTCCTTGAACTGCCCCAGAATTTAATTCGTTTACAAAATTTTCGAATTCAGATTCAACAAATTTTGATTGATTTGAGTAATTGTCAAGATCGATGGTAATTCCATAATTGCCAAGCATTATATTAATGCCATTTACAAGCGTTTGGCAAGCAGGGTTATTTGATTTCGAAACTACCAAAGATTTTCCTTTGGCTGCAAATAATTCCTTTGCTGCGTTTTTAAGCGCGTTTCCAGCCAATTCGGCATTCTGTGCTACTTGTATTTGAGCGGTTCCGGCTAAGGCTGCTATGTGATTGTAAAGGGATATAAGGTAAAGTCCTTCTTTTGATTCTCGCATTGGAATTCTAACATCAGCGTTAGAACCGGTAAGCGATAGAGTAGATTCAAATTGATAATGTTTTGACATCTTTCCTCCTTTTGGGTTTCGGTTGCTTACCCATTGTTTGGTATACTCAACTGGCGAAATCCATGTACCTAAAAAATCGGCACCAAAAGATACAATTACTTCTGCTTTATCAAAATTATAGGATGGCAATACTTTTTTACCAAACGATTGCTCATTGGCCAATAACATTCCTGAATAGGAAATTGGATCGTAAACTACAACGCTGCTTGTTGGATATTTTGCCTTAAATGCTAATAAGGCTCTATCGAACGACGGACTATTGGATGTACCCGTAACTATACGAATGCCTTTGTTTGATGCTGCTATTTGACCAAGTTTAGCTATAATGCCTTGATCCAATTTTGTCCAATCTTTTTCTTCCGACCCATTTGCCAATGGATTGGCTAAACGGTTGATATCGTAAAGCGATAAAATACTGGCCTGTCCTGTGGCGCACAAGGCTCCTTTTGATATTGGAGACAAGGTATTGCCATCAACTTTAATTGGGCGACCTTCTCTTGTTTTAACTAATATACCACAACTTGTATTGCATCCACCACAGGTTGAAGCATAATATTCTGCATTTCCTGGTGTAATATTTTGTGGTTTAACAACATAAGGAATGGCGTATTTAACGGGCGTTTTCTGACAAGCTGCCAAGGCAACGGCCGATACGCTAAAGCCGAAAAATTTTAAAAAATCACGGCGATTTGAGGAAAGATCAAGATCAGTAGCATTAAGAACTTCTTCAAGAGGTAAAGCTTCATGAAATTCATTTCCACGGCTTTGCATAAACTCAGGTTGTCTTTCTACCTCCTCAATTCCTTTCCAATATTGATTATTATTTAATTCCATTTAGGTTAATCTAAAACTTATATTAATAATGACATTTACCACACTCTAAACCTCCGTTGTCGGCAACGGTATACACAGTTTTTCCTTCAATTTTCAAACGTTTGTGAAGGTCTTCATAATATTTATTGTTTGCCACATCTATGCTTCTTTCTTTGTGGCAATTGATACACCACTCCATCTGTAGATTTGAAAATTGATAAACTTTGTCCATTTCTTGAACAGGACCATGACAGGTTTGGCATTCAACTTTTCCGGCCACCACGTGTTGCGAATGGTTAAAATAAGAAAGGTCGGGTAAATTGTGAATTCTTACCCATTCGATAGGTTTTTGTTTATAGTTAGGGATATAAGCATTAGCCTCAGGATCCCAACCAATGGCTTTATAAATTTTACTTATTTCGGGCGATACTTTGCCATCATATTTATCACGCAGGGTAATATATTTATGGCAGTTCATACACGTATTGGCCGATGGTATACTCGCTTGCTTGCTTTTGGTAGCTGTCGAATGGCAATATTTACAATCTATTTGCAATTTGCCTGCATGTACTTTATGCGAGTAATTAATGGGCTGGGTAGGCGAATATCCTTTTTGCACACCTACTTCATGCATCCCAAATTTATAACCCTGAACAAAAGCAACCAACCCAAAACTCGTACCTATCAAAAGCGAGCTTATAGTTGGATTTAATGTTTTTAACCATGGCTTAATAATTCTTTCGTAACGGGTTAGCTCTCGGCCACCAATGGCTTGGTCGTCAATTATTTTGTCTAAATGGCATTTTACCCTATATAATAAATAGGCAATTACCATAAATAACAAGCTGAGTAGAAGCACGATTACGAATGTAGTATTCGTATAAAATAGACTTGGTTGTCCTTCGCTTGTAGCTTCCGGATCCTGTGCAATAATAGCAGTTGAAACGGTGAGCATGCTTGCCAATGCTGCCAAAATTCTTCTACTTTTTAAATATTTAAACATATGCGATTTCGACCTGATTTTTCGGGTGCAAATATAATGGAGTTGTGGAATTTGACTGATGTAATTTTTACACAAAATAATCAATTTAGAATTCATCTAAATAAAATTCAATAGCTTAATAATCAATGTTTTGTAATTAAATAATTGTCGTAATATTTTTTATACACTCTGTGCAAAACCTTAAAGCTCGACGAAGTGGTGCAAGCGCAATTTTAGAAACACACCTTATACTCCTATTTTGCTCACTTCTTTGTGCCATGCTTTTCTTATAATGTAATAATATAGCTCACCAAAGTGCATGCTTCTAAAGATTCAAATAAAAGTTAGTTCTATTGTCAAACCCTTAAATTATGAGGATAAACATGGCCAAAAAACTAAAGTTGTGAAAAACTTGTGATTAAAATGCGTATCCACCCTATGTATCTTTGAATTCGATTTGAAAACCACTATGCTAAAATTAAGCTTATCCTTTGCTTTAATGCTTATGGTTTCGGCGTTGGTCATGGCGCAAAATACACCCAAAACCAAAACTCAAATTCAAGCCTTTAGCGACAGTGTTTGTGTATCGGCTGGCGTACCACCAGGTTTAATAAGGGACATTGGCAATAATGAAACAGGATGGCGCTACATACGCGATTATAGTGGAGGCACTGCCAATGGCGACTTGCAAATTGTGGACAATACTTATTTTTATTGGTACAAAAAACTGAAATTAAGCGGCGGAAAAACCAGAGAAAACTATCTAATAGTGGGTATATACTATATCAAATCGCTATATAAAACCCATGGGAGTTGGCAAAAAGCCAGATATGCCTATGCGCGAGGCCATTGGAAAGAACCTTCAAAATGGAGTCCGCTCGAAAAAAAATTCATGGGCAAAATAAATTGGCCTCAGTACGATAATCGAACCGTATCGTTAAAAGATAGCATCCCTGAATAGGCACTTAAACTATATTTATTCGAAAGTTTATGATTTCTAAGCATCTAAGCCTTGCTATGCGAATCTCCTTTTGGGTTTAGGGCACTTTATTTTACATTTGCAACTATGCTCACCGAACTAAGGGTTAAAAACTATGCACTTATTAAAGATATAGTTTTCAGACCCGGAAAATCATTTAATGTTATAACTGGCGAAACTGGTGCAGGCAAATCAATATTATTAGGGGCTTTGGGTATAGTGCTAGGTAAACGATCCGATTCTATTTCCGTTAAACAAAACGAAGAAAAATGCATTATTGAAGCCCTTTTTGATATTTCGGGTTATAATTTAAACGCTTGGTTTGGCCAAAATGAATTTGATTATTCAGATGAATTAATCATTCGACGAGAAATACTAATAAGTGGCAAAACAAGGGCCTTTGTAAACGATACACCCGCACAACTATCGCATATTAAAGAGCTAGGACGATTTTTAATCGACGTCCATTCTCAACACGACAATCTCGATTTGTTTCAAAAATCATTCCAATTCAAAGTTCTCGACAGCTACTCGGAAACCGAGGCATTGCAAAACCTATTTACTGCCAATTTTGAGCATTTAAAACGTTTAAAAAATCAATTAACGGAGCTTAAGGATATCGAAAAAAATGGATTGGCCGAAAGAGAATACAAACAATTCTTGTTCGACGAATTAAGCAATGCTAATTTAAGCGAAGGTGAACTGAGCATGCTTGAAGAAGAGCAATTGACCTTAAGTTTTACCGATCAAAACCTACAAACTTTGGGTCAAATATCGAATACTTTGATAGAATCGGAAGCATCTGTTTTAGATCAATTTGCGCTCTTGAAAAATCAATTATTGCAAATTACAAAAAACGATAAACGCTTCGAGTCGATTTCAAATCGCTTTGGTGAACTCAATATTGAACTTAAGGAAATTGGCAACGAATTGACACATTTTGCTCAAAATATATTTTTAGATCCCCAGCGTCTAGAGTCCATCAATACCCGACTTGCCTTACTTCATGCCCTATCAAAAAAACATAGGGTCGAAAATTTGATACAAATGCGCGATGATCTAGAGGCTGAAATTTTAGGCTATGCCAATGTCGATGGTCAGATTGAGCTTTTGGAACAAGATATTGTTGAAAATAATTTAAAATGCATGGCTATGGCTCAACAGATTTCAACAAAACGCATGGAACATTGTAATTTTTTGGAAACCGAAATAAACAAACGAATAGAACCCCTTGGCATGCCTGGCGCTACTCTAAAAATTGATGTAATCGAATTGCCTGATTCCAAACTTGGGACCTACGGAATGAACGATGCCAACTTTTTATTTTCGCCTGCTCCTGGCAAAGCCTATAACCCAATTCAAAATATTGCCTCGGGTGGCGAAATATCGAGAGTAATGTTGGTATTAAAAGCCATATTAGCACATAAAAATATTATGCCAACCCTTATCTTTGACGAAATAGATACTGGCGTGTCGGGCGATGTTGCTTTTAAAATTGGCGATACACTTGAGGCCATGTCAAACAATATGCAATTAATTTGCATTACGCATTTGCCTCAAATAGCGGCTAAAGGCAAAAGCCACTATTTTGTTTATAAAAATAATGTGGCAGGAAACACCACCTCAGATATTAAAAAATTAAACGAGAGCGACCGAATTAATGAAATTGCAGAAATGATTGGTGGCAAGGCCTTTGGCAAAACAATCAGAGAAAGTGCAATCCAATTGTTATCCAATTAACGATTGCAACTGCTTTGTGTAAAAATTTAACAAGGGGTTTTTAAGCATTTTTAAATGACCTATTATTGCAAAAATTTTAGTACAAACAAGGCTTAATTGTAAGCCTAAAACAAAACGAATGAAAATATTAATTTATCCAGCTATTTTTTTGGCCATCCTTAGCAGTAATAACCGAAGTTTTGCCCAAACGCATCGATGCGGAACCGACGAATATTCAGCCGCATTACTCAAAACTAATCCCGATTTATTAAAGTCGCTTACGGCCTATAATGAATCGCTTGCGGCTTTAAACTCAAGCGATACCAAACTTTCGAAAAAAGGCACAACGCGAACGATTCCTGTTGTATTTCATGTCATACATACCTATGGTGCCGAAAATATTTCGAAAGCACAAATTGAAGATCAATTGCGCATTATGAATGAAGCTTATCAAAGGCAAAATGGCGACACCTCTGCAACCCGATCAATTTTTAAGGGCGTAGCAAGCGATATGGATGTTGAATTTAAGATGGCCCGAATCGACCCAAATGGCAATTGTACCGAAGGAATAACCCGAACCTACTCCTACCTTACCGATGGTGGCGACGATGCCGTTAAAAATCTTATTAGATGGCCCTATAGAACCTATTTAAACATTTGGGTTGTTAAAAATATTGTTCGCGATGCCTCGGCTGGAAGTCGCGTTTTGGGATATGCCACCTTGCCTGCCTTTACCAATTCGACAGCAGATGGAATTGTAATTCTGTCCGATTATGTTGGAAGTATAGGCACAGCAAGTTCTAATGGAAGTAAAGGCAGAGTTTTGATACACGAGGGTGGGCATTGGCTAGGCTTGTATCATCCATTTCAAGGAGGTTGCGGTGGCAATTGCAGTTCTTCTGGCGATTATATTTGTGATACACCTCCTGTAGCAGAGCCTAATTTTGGATGCAACAAAACAACTAATTCTTGCAGTAACGATAGCCCCGATCAATTAGATATGGTCGAAAACTATATGGATTATGCCGACGGTATTTGTCAAAATATGTTTACCAAAGGACAAAAAGCGGTGGTTGATAATTCACTTACAAAAGCAAATCTTCGATCGTTAAATGTAAGTGCAGCCAACCATACGGCCACAGGAGTTTTCACCAGTCCATCCTGCACCCCAATTGCCGATTTTAATACCAACACTAATATTGTGACCGTTTGCCAAGGTGGAACCGTAAATTTTAAAGACTATACTTACAATGGTATTGTATCAAGCTATGCCTGGACTTTAGAAGGAGGAACTCCATCAACATCAACCCTTTCGGCACCTACAATACAATATTCGACGGCTGGAAATTATACCGTAACTTTAAGCGTTACCAATGCGCAAGGAACCAACACCATGGTAAAAACAAAAATGATTACAGTGGTACCCACCCAATCGAATATAACAACCCCGGTTAGCGAGGGCTTTGAAGATGCTCAAATTTTAAACGGAAAATGGAAATCGTGGGAAACAGCCGACTATGGCTGGAAACGCATTACCACTACAAAATATACAGGAACAGCTGGTATGGAGGCTTATATTGATGAAGGAACAGCCAACAATTCGACCTATAGTCTAGTTTCGCAACCTTATAATTTATCAGTCCTTCAAGGCTTGTTGCCTAAATTAAAATTCAGAGTGGCATACCGACCAGGCATTACTGGAAATACCGAAGTTTTAACTGTATATGTAACCACCGACTGTGGCCAAACATGGAAACCACTAAAAGCGTATTCAAATGCCACTGGCTTAGGAGTAGACAAGGTAGTTGAGCTGGGATGGAAACCAACGACTCAGGCCGAATGGAATGAATTAACTTTGGATTTGAAAGCCTACGAAACCTCCAAAAATTTAATGCTGCGTTTTGAAGCTAGGAGTCGATCGGGTAATAGCATTTTTTTAGATAATATTAATATCCAAGCCGATCTTATTTCAACCGGGCAACTGCTCAATCCAAGCAACTTGCTTGTAAACGTTTATCCAAATCCATCAAAAGGCCTTGTAAATATTGATATAGAAACCGAAGGGAAACGCTACGATGGAACCAAGATTTATTCAATCACAGGACAAGAAATAATGTACGACAACACCCTTTTGACCAAAAGCGGTACCCTTATGACGCAGATTATTCCAAAGCTTGAGGCCGGTATTTATTTTGCTCAAATAAATATAGATGGTCAATTAATCCTTAAAAAATTTATTATTATTCCTTAATTAACTAAATGTCAAAAAACCTTGTAATTGTCGAATCGCCTGCTAAAGCAAAAACCATAGAAAAATTTCTGGGTTCAGACTATCAAGTACGCTCTTGTTTTGGTCATATTCGCGATTTAGATAAAGGAGATGATGCTATAGATATTGTCAATAAATTTGCTCCTAAGTATATTATCCCAGAAGATAAAATAGCGGTAGTTAATGAATTAAAAAAGCTTTCGAAAAATGCAACAACCGTTTGGTTGGCATCGGACGAGGACCGCGAAGGTGAAGCTATTTCGTGGCATTTATCCGAAGTATTGGGCTTAGATCATACGCGTTCGAAACGCATTGTTTTTCATGAAATTACCAAACCTGCCATTTTAAAGGCCATTGAAAATCCTAGAGAAATAGATAAAAATTTAGTAGATGCTCAACAAGCTCGACGATTATTGGACCGATTAGTGGGGTTTGAATTATCGCCGGTATTGTGGAAAAAAGTAAAACCTTCTTTGTCGGCAGGACGCGTTCAAAGCGTAGCTGTAAGGTTGGTTGTGGAACGCGAACGTGAAATAAACAATTTTAATACCAAATCGGCCTTTAAGCTAAGTGCTGAATTTGAATTTAATGGCAAAAAGTTTCATGCCGATTTACCAAAACGATTCGACACCAAACCCGAAGCCTTGTTGTTTTTGGAAAGTTGTATAGACTCGGAATATTGCGTAAACTCGGTGGATGTAAAATCGGGAAACCGCAAGCCGGCTGCTCCTTTTACCACCTCTACCCTACAACAGGAAGCGAGCCGTAAACTAGGCTATTCGGTTTCACAAACTATGACCCTGGCCCAAAGGCTTTACGAATCGGGGCATATCACCTACATGCGAACCGATTCGGTAAATCTATCTGAACTGGCCTTAGCAGCAGCCAAAAGTGAAATCTTATCATCGTATGGTGTAGAATTCAGCAATCCTCGAAAATTTATTACAAAAAGTGCAGGCGCTCAAGAAGCTCACGAGGCTATTCGACCTACCTATTTCGAAAATAAAATAGCTGGCGACGACGATCAACAACGCCGCCTTTATGACCTAATATGGAAACGCTCTATTGCTTCGCAAATGAGCGAAGCCATTATTGAAAGAACTGAGGTAAGAATCGACATTACCAAAAACAAGGCTGTATTAATAGCCTCGGGCGAGGTTATCACGTTCGAAGGTTTTTTAAAAGTATATTTAGAAGGCAAAGATGAAAGCAAAGACGAAGATGAAGAATATGAAGGATTAATGCCAGCTATGAAAAATGGCGATAAACTTCAATTTTTAACAATGAATGCCACACAAAGATTTACCAGAGCTGCCCCGCGTTATACCGAGGCCAGTTTGGTTAAAGATCTTGAAGAATTAGGAATCGGACGTCCATCAACCTATGCCCCCACCATTAGTACTATTCAAAAAAGAGGCTACGTCGAAAAAGAATCACGCGAGGGTATGAAACGAAATTTTGATGTCTTAACACTTCAAAATTCAATAATAAAGGAGGAAAACAAAACCGAGGTGAGTGGAGCCGAAAAAAACAAACTTTTCCCTACTGATATTGGAGGTGTAGTGACCGACTTTTTGCTCAAAAATTTTAATCACATTATGGATTATAATTTTACCGCATCGGTTGAAAAAGAATTTGACGAAATAGCATCGGGCTCAACCAATTGGACCAGCATGCTTGAATCTTTCTATCATCCTTTTCATGAATCGGTTGACAAAACTTTAAAAATTTCGGAAAAAGTAACGGGTGAGCGCGAAATAGGAATAGATCCAAAAACTCAATTACCAGTGTTTGCTAAAATAGGACGCTATGGACCTATGATTCAGATTGGTGACGGCGCCAACGATATAAAACCTGTATTTGCCAAATTAAAAAAAGGGCAAAGTATTGATACCATTAATCTTAGCGACGCACTTAGTTTATTTGACTTACCTCGGACACTTAACGATTTTGAAGAAAAACCTATGAAAGTTGGTGTTGGCCGGTTTGGGCCCTATGTGCAACACAATTCCAAATTTTATTCCATTGGCAAAGAAGACGATCCTTATGTTATTAGCTCGGAAAGGGCCATCGAGATAATTATAGAGAAGCGAAAAATAGAAGCCGAAAAATACATTATGGAGCTGCCCAACAATATTATTGTATTGAATGGCCGATTTGGACCCTATTTTACGCAGAATAAAGAAAATTATAAAATCCCAAAAGGAACCGACCCAAAATCGTTGACGCTCGAAACCTGCGAAAGCATTATAGCCGAAACCAAAACGAATCCAAAACCAAAAAAAGGGTTTAAGGGCCGTAAAAAATAATAAATTTGTATTTTAAATTCCCTGCATTTGATTAATGAATCCGAAATAAAGGCGCTCATTTCTCTACTCGACGATACGGATGACACCATTATAAGTCAAGTAGAAAAAAGATTGTTTCAATTAGGCCCAAACGCATTGCCATCTCTCGAAAAACCTTGGGATCTGGGGAATATTAGTGAATTAAGACAAAGGCGGCTAAGCGATATAATTAAGAAAATACAATCGCAATCGATTAGCTCCGAATTAAGACATTGGAAAGCAACCAATCCAAACGATTTGTTGGAGGGCGCACTCATTATCAATAAAATTAAATATGGCGAGATTGATCGCCAATTTATTGAAAACATTATTGACAAAATAAAGCTTGACGTATGGCTTGAGATGCACTATGACCTTACATCGTTCGAAAAAATAAAAATACTTAACTATGTATTTTTTGAGATTCATAAATTTGTAGGCGACAATGAAGATTATCACAATCCCGACAATTCATATTTATCGCGTGTAATTGAGCGCAAAAAAGGCAACCCAATTTCTTTGGCAATTTTGTATTCGTTGATAGCTCAACGCTTGCGACTTCCTGTTTTTGGCATAAACCTGCCTCAACATTTTATTGTAGGTTACCTCGACCAACATGAAACCAATGAACCCATTAGGCTCAACGAAACCAAGCTTATGATTCCAGGCCCAAAACCTAAGGTGCAATTTTTTATAAATCCATTTAATAAGGGGTCAATTTTTCCTATCGAAAATTTGTATGTTTTTTTAAAA
>CAMDXE010000079.1 GCA_945878925.1 Chitinophaga pinensis | reverse complement strand
ATTTTCAAATCCTTGACCTCCTCTTTTTTTTAAACTAATTTTGAAGGCTGAATAATAATCGGCGTTTGAACTATTAAAAAAATAGGCTATTCCTTAAAATTAGTTTTCGCATGGTTAAATATTTGGAACGCTAATCTTTCGAAAAGGATATTTTTGATACATTTATGCTAAAAAAAATTATACAAACCATAGCTGAAACGTATTTGCTTGCGCAAGCCAAGCTAAATAAAACTAAACGAAACACAACGCCGTTTGACCAAATAAAAACAATTGGCATTGTATACGATGCTACTTTAGATGCTAGCACTTTAGAAGTAAAAGCAATTACAAGAAAACTAATGGCCATGGGAAAAGTAATTTACACCTTAGGTTTTATAGATAAAAAAAACCTTCCCATAGATTTGGAGCCCAATACGAAGGAGGATTATTTTTGTCGGCAAGATTTACATTGGCATAATTTGCCCATAAAGGAAAGGATAAGCCGGTTTACGAACGAACCTTTTGATTATTTGTTAAATCTATCCGTCAGCCATCAATTGCCTTTAATAAGCGTTTCGGCACAAAGCAAAGCCAAGTGTAGAATTGGTGCATTTCATAAAAAATATACATCTTGCTACGATATTATGCTCAACGAACACGGACAAAAATCGGCAGCCGAACTTTTGGATGCTTATATCTTATATTTATACAAATTAAAAAATGACTAAATCACGATTTACAGGATTAGGAGTAGCCATGATCACTCCATTTACAAAAGATTATGCAGTAGATTATTCAGCCTTAGCCAAGCTTACAGAATTTCTGATTGTTGGCGGGGTTGATTATTTGGTGGTTTTAGGAACTACAGGCGAAACAGCCACCTTAAGCAAAGATGAGAAAAAACAAGTCTATAAAAAAATAAAAGACGTTGCCAATGGCCGTGTTCCCTTGGTTGCAGGTATAGGTGGAAATAACACATCCGACGTTATCGAATCTATTTCAGCCTTCGATTTTTCGGGCTACGATGCCATTTTGAGCGTGAGTCCTTATTACAATAAACCCAATCAAGAGGGCATTTTTCAACATTATAAAGCCATAGCCGAAGTGGCGCCAAAGCCAGTAATTATTTATAACGTTCCGGGCCGAACAGGTTCAAATATTAGTGCAAGCACCCAATTGCGCATTGCCAATTTACCCAATATTATTGCCACCAAAGAGGCCTCTGGAAATTTCAGTCAGGTTATGGAAATAATAGCACAAAAGCCAAAAGATCTTTTAGTTTTAAGTGGCGACGATGCCTTTACGTTTCCTTTTATGGCCTTGGGTATGAATGGGGTAATCTCGGTAATTGGCAACGCATATCCACAAGAATTTTCATCCATGGTAAACTTGTGTTTGGATGGAAAGTGGGATGAGGCTCGACTCATTCATTATAAATTATTGGCTTTAATGGACACCATATTCGAAGATGGCAGTCCGGGAGGCATTAAGGTAATTTTGCGGCAAAAAGGTATTTGTGGCGATACAGTGCGATTGCCCTTGGCCAATGTAGGAAAAGCTACCGAAGAAAAATTGCTGAGCTTAATATTTTAGTAAAAGGTCTCGCCTTCTTTCATCTTTCGTTTCCAACGCTTATGCGTCCAGAGCCAAAACTGTGGCGTTTCTACAATCTGGTTTTCAAGCCAACGTGTATGGGTTTCGGTTAAATAACCTTCCTTGGTTTTACAAGGTTGGTCGTCTAAGAGTTGGCATTCTATTTCATAATAGCCGCGCTTTACTTTTTTTATATAAACAAAAACAAGCGGATAATCGTAGTCTTTTGCAAACCGTTCGGCTCCTTTCAAAACGGCCGTACTTTGATTCAAAAAAGAGGTCCAATGAACATATTTGCTATGGGTTGGCGATTGGTCGGTGGCAAAAATAGTGGCTGTTAAATTATGTTTATGGTTTTCAAATCCTTCTTTAACGCTCTTTTTCGAAAGCATTTCCATACCAAATCGCTCTCTGCTTTTTAATATTTTACGGTTAAAAAAAAGATTCGACAGAGGCGCATAAATGCCAATGATATGATGTTTTACTAAAGAGCTCAATATAGCCGCTCCGCTTTCCCAATTGTTAAAATGCCCCCCCAATAAAATTATCGATTTATTTTGGCTATATAAGCTATCCAAAAGTTCGGGGTTCAATAAGATGTTTCGACTTTTTAATTCCTTTTCCGAAATGCTAAACAAACGAATGCTCTCTACAATTAAATCACAAAAATGACTATAGAAAGCCTTTTCTATTTGGCCTATTTCTTGGGTAGTTTTGTGTGGAAAAGAGTTTTCTAAATTGGTTCTTACAACTAACTTTCGATAGTTTAAACAGCGGTATAATACAAAATACAAAACATCCGATAAACCATAAAGAAACCAAAATGGCAAGATCGAAAGCGGTTTAATAACCAGATAATAGAGAAGACGACTAATCATATTATGTAAAGAATCTATTGAAGTATTATTTTAGTAAAGGACACTTAAGAATTATGATTTACTTAGGAATGCAGTTCTTGTTTATTGGCCAATTGCCCACAGGCAGCGTCAATATCCTTCCCCCTACTTCGTCTGATGTTTACAATGAGTTTATGTTTTTCGAGGTAAGCAGCAAATTTTTCAATCTTTTCGCTCGACGAAGCTTTGAAATTTGCCATTTCAATGGGATTGTATTCAATTAAATTAATTTTACATTTTACCCTTTTAGCAAATTGCGCCAATTCAAGGGCCTCCTGTTCATGATCGTTTGTGTCGTTAATGACGCAATATTCTAAGGTAATTCGGGTTCCTGTTTTTTCATAAAAATAATTTAAAGCCTCGGCCAAAAGTTCCAAATTATTGGTGTCGTTAATGGGCATGATAGAACTTCGTCGTTCATCATTTGCGGCATGTAGCGACAAGGCTAAATTAAATTTCACATTTTCGTCACCCAATCGCTTAATCATTTTTGTGATTCCAGCCGTGCTCACCGTAATGCGTTGTGGGCTCATGCCCAATCCTTCGGGTTTTGTAATATGATCAATGCCTTTCATGACATTGGCATAATTGAGCAGGGGTTCGCCCATGCCCATAAACACAATATTGCTCAGGGGAATATTATAATTTTTGATGGCCAATTGCCCAATGAGCACAACCTGATCATAGATTTCGGCGGCTTCCAAATTGCGCTTTCTATCCAAATATCCGGTAGCACAAAATGTGCAACTTAAGCTACATCCAACTTGGCTGCTCACACAGGCGGTCATTCGCGTGGACGTTGGAATTAATACGCCTTCGATAATATTTTCATCCCACAATTTAAACGCAAGCTTGATGGTTCCATCCTTGCTTTTTTGTTGGGTTAATATTTTTACCGCGCGTATCTCAAATTTTTGCGATAGCTTTTCACGCAATGCCATCGAAAGATTCGACATTTCATTAAAACTAAAGGCAGATTTTTTCCAAAGCCATTCAAAGATTTGTTTAGCTTTAAAGGCTGGCTCTCCCAAGCCTTTAATCTCGGCCTGTAATTGCTCTAGGGTAAGATTCCGTATGTCGGTTTTTGATGAAATAATTGCAGGTATTAAACGGTGAAAAACAATAAAGGCGTCAAACCGTTTTTTTTAAAAAAAACCTTTTGACGCGTTTAAATACTAATCTATCCTTTTCGTTTTACTTCTACTTTTTTGAAGGTTTCGATGATATCGCCGATGCGCAAGTCGTTGTAATTTTTAACCTGTAAACCGCATTCGTATCCTTTGGAAACATCTTTTACATCGTCCTTAAATCGCTTTAAAGCTTCTATTTCGCCTTCGTGAACCACAACTCCATCACGAATGATGCGCAGTTTATTGCTTCGTTCTACTTTTCCATCCAATACATAAGCGCCTGCAACGGTTCCAACTTTAGTTATTTTAAACACATCGCGAACCTCAACATTGGCTGTAATTTCTTCGATATATTCAGGATCGAGCATGCCTTCGATGGCCGCTTTTATTTCTTCAATAGCGTGATAGATTACAGAATATGTTTTGATTTCTATCTCTTCATCTTCGGCTAATTTTTTAGCACTTTGAGCAGGTCGTACCTGGAATCCAATTATAATAGCATCGGATGCAGAAGCCAACAACACATCGGATTCGGTAATTTGACCGACGCCTTTATGTATAACACTTACCTGAACTTCTTCTTTTGATAATTTTAATAAAGAGTCGCTTAAAGCTTCTACTGAACCATCCACATCTCCTTTAACAATAAGTTTAAGTTCTTTGAAGGATCCCACTGCCAAACGACGTCCAATTTCTTCGAGCGTTATATGTTTTGATGCTCTAATTCCTTGTTCGCGCTGCAATTGTGTGCGTTTGTTTGCAATTTCTTTGGCTCCTTGTTCGTCGGCAAAAATGGTAAAAAGCTCACCGGCTTGTGGCGCACCTTGAAACCCAAGAATACTTACTGGAGTAGAAGGACCTGCCGATGTTATGCGTTGTCCTCTTTCATTTAATAAAGCTCTAACCCTTCCATAATGGCTGCCAGCTAGCGCAAAATCGCCCACTTTTAAGGTTCCTTCTTGAACCAATAAAGTAGCTACAACTCCCTTGCCTTTGTCGAGGTGAGTTTCCATTACGGTACCTCTTGCTCGCTTATTTGGGTTAGCTTTCAATTCTAACAATTCAGCTTCAAGCAATACTTTTTCAAGTAATTTATCAATATTCAACCCTTTTTTGGCCGAAATTTCTTGACTCTGATATTTTCCTCCCCATTCTTCCACCAAAATACTCATGGCCGAAAGTTGCTCTCGTATTTTGTCGGCATTTGCACCGTCTTTATCAATTTTATTATAGGCAAAAATAATGGGCACTTGAGCCGCTTGGGCGTGGGCAATTGCTTCCTTAGTTTGAGGCATAACGCTATCGTCGGCCGCAATCACAATAATTACAATATCCGTTACTTTGGCTCCTCGTGCTCTCATGGCTGTGAACGCTTCGTGACCGGGCGTATCTACAAAAGTGATATTTTTGCCATCGGCCATCGTTACTTCATAAGCCGCTACGTGTTGTGTTATTCCACCGGCCTCACCCGCTATCACATTGGTACTTCGTATATAATCTAATAAGGATGTTTTCCCGTGATCCACATGACCCATAATGGTAACAATTGGTGGACGTTCGAGCAAATCTTTAGGATCGTCGTGTTCTTCAACGATTTCATCTTGCACCTCGGCCGAAACAAATTCTACCTCATAGCCAAAATTTTCAGCTAATAAATTTATTACTTCTCCATCCAATCGCTGGTTAATAGAAATCATCATGCCGAGTGTAAAACAGGTCGTAATAATATCGTTCACCTTCACGTTCATCAAGGAAGCCAATTCGTTGGCAGTAACATACTCGGTTACCTGAATGGTTTTACTCTGAATTTCTCGACGGATGACTTGTTGCTCCTGATGTGCCAAAAATTTAGACTTTCTATCCTTTCGGGCTTGGTGTCTTATTTTTCCTCCTTGAACGTTTCCTTTTTGAGTGCCAATCTTAGCAAAAGTTTGCTTCATTTGCTCTTGCACTTGTTTGCCACTTACATCTTCTTTCTTGGCTCTGCTGTCGATATTATTGGGTGACCTTCCATCGGTTTTCAGTTCAGGTTTTCTTGCAAATTGATTTCCAACTTCCTTGGTATCAATTTTTTCGGCTGTTAATTTTCGTTTTCGCTTTTTCTTTTGCAAATCATCATTCACCACTTTTTTGCGAACGATTGGGTCTGGGATTTTAATGGTACCAATAACCGATAAACCTTTTAATTTAGGGGCATTCGCCTTAATTACTTTATCTTCAATATTCTCTACCGTAAGTTCTACGGGCAATTGTGCACTCGGTTTGGCTTCGTGTTCAATTGGCTTTTCAAGTATGGGTTCCTTACTAATTTGAGGCTCCGATACAGGTGCAATTTTTTCGGTTGCTATTGGCGCTTCGGAGCTTAGTTTTTCGACCGGTTTAGGTTCGGTTTTTTCGCTTGGTTTAGCATTTTTAGAGAGGTCTATCTTCCCTAATATTTTAATTCCGCCAACCTTAGGCCTTTCGATAATTGGCTCGATTGCCACCGGTTTGGCCTCTTCAATTGGCTCGCTTGGCTTTTCATCTTTAGCCAGCAATGGCTTTTTGGACGATCCTAAATCTTTTACAAAAACAGTATCCTCCTCTATATCTTCGGCAAGTGGTTTGGCTTTAGCTGTAACGTTATCGATAACTTGCTCTCGATCGCGTTTCATCTGAACCTCAATGGTTTTTGATTGATCCTTGGTTTTTTTGTCCGATTGAAAATCCTGTAGCAGGATTTCATACGTCGCTTGATCAAGTTTTGATGTGGGCTTGGTGTCTTCTAATTTCACACCTTTTTTTTGCAAATGTTCTACGATAGTGTGCACACCTACTCCTAATTCGCCAGCCACTTTGGCCAACCTATATGATTTTTCTTCTGGCATCTTCTCTTCTGTCCCTTTTTTTTAATCGTCCAATTTTAAAAAACATACAGAAGGACGCATTTCCTTATATGGCCATAGTCCTTCTGTTTAATTTATTCGTATTCATTTTTCTTTAGGGCAAGGTTATAAATACTATAGACATGCTATGTTATTTTCTAACTTTACCTTTAACGTTTAATTGAATTCAGCTTCCAATATTTTCTTAATCTCCACAATGGTTTCTTCTTCCAATTCAGTTCTTCGCACCAAATCTTCGTTCGACATGGCTAAAACACTTTTGGCTGTATCTAAACCAATAGTTTTCAATTCTTCAATTATCCATTCGTCAATCTCATCGTTAAATTCTTCAAGGTCAACATCGTACTCGTCGTTCGAATCTTCACGATATACATCAATTTCGTATCCGGCTAATTTACCTGCTAGTTTAATGTTAAATCCACCCTTACCAATGGCCAACGACACTTGATCGGATGGCAAATAAACAGCCACTCGTTTGGTGGTTTCGTCAATGTTTATAGATGATATTTTGGCAGGATTTAGGGCCCTGGTAATAAACAGTTGCGTATTGGTAGTATAGTTTATAACGTCAATATTTTCGTTGCGCAATTCACGAACAATTCCATGAATTCGTGAGCCTTTCATTCCCACGCAAGCCCCAACCGGATCAATACGATCATCGTAGCTTTCAACGGCCACCTTGGCTCTTTCGCCTGGTTCACGAACTACCTTTTTAATGGTAATTAATCCGTCGAGTATTTCGGGTACTTCCATTTCAAAAAGGCGCTCAAGAAACAAGGGCGCCGTGCGCGACAAAATAATTTTTGGAAGTGCATTATTCATTTCCACTCGCAAAACAATGGCTTTTAAGGTATCGCCTTTTTTATAAAAATCGCGGGGAATCATTTCGCCTTTTGGCAACAACAGCTCATTTCCTTCATCGTCCAATACCATCAGTTCTTTTTTCCAAATTTGGTAAACTTCGCCACTCACTACCTCACCAACTCTATCCTTATATTTTTTGTAAACCTCGTCTTTTTCTAACTCGAGTATTCTTGAAATTAAGGTTTGGCGAGCCGTAAGAATCGACCGACGACCAAATGCCTCCATCGTTACCTCCTCATAGGTTTCTTCGTTTAATTCGAAATCTGGTTCTATTTTTCGAGCCTCGGTAAGTGAAATTTCGGCAATTTCATTTTCAACTTCTCCATCGTCCACAATCAAGCGGCGTTGATAAATTTCAACGTCTCCGGTTTTGTCATTCACTATGACATCAAAATTACTGTCGTCGCCATATCGTCGTTTTAACATGCTTCTAAAAACATCCTCCATCACCCTTATCATGGTGGCGCGGTCAATGTTTTTAAACTCTTTGAACTCCGAAAACGATTCAACTATTCCAATTCCTAAACTCATCTTTTTTATGCTTTAATTAAATGATATTATAATATTTGCTGTTTTAATATTCTTAAATTCTACTTGCTCTACTTGGGTTTCTTTTTTCGAAATCACTACGTCTATCGTAATTACTTCTCCATCAATGCCAATTAGTTTTCCGCTTAATTTTTTATCTTCCAACGTTTCAATGGCTACTTGCCGGCCAATGTGTTTTGTATATTGTTTAATATACTTTAATGGGCTTTCGGCTCCTGGCGATGATACTTCAAAGGTAAAATAATCCATGGACTCTTCCTCCCCACTTTCATCCAATTGTTTCGAAATATAACGACTAATCATGGCACATCGCTTAATGGTTATGGCTTCAATTCCATCAACCACCACAGTGTATCGGCTCGATCCGGTTTTATTTTCCACCTCTACCAAAAACTCATCCGACCCCTCAAGGAAATCGTCGGTCCACTGTTTTAATTTAGCAACAAGATTAACCATATTTAAATAAAAAAAGGGGAAATTATCCCCTCTTGTACTTCCTCAATTTCGAGTGCAAATATAATGCTTAATTTAAGTATTCCAAAAGAGAATTTCAATTAAATATAGTCGTTCATCAGATATTCCATTATTTTATTTTATTAATCTTCCAATTTATGTCTCTAAACCAAAATTCATCCTCAAGGCTTTTGCCCAACATTAATTTGGCGATGGGCGATTCGCGCGAAATTACCATAACCACCTCATCCTTTAATTCGATCTTTCCAATGGCCACTGCAATAAAATAATTCATACCGTTAACCTCTACCAACGATCCCGATTTGATAAATTCGGAGGCCTCTAAATTTAAAGCTTCTAATTTTTGCCATTCGGCATATGCTTCGGCTAGTTGCCTTGCATACATGTCTCTATCGCGATGCCCCATGGCTCTTCCAGTTTCATATTTATCCCCAGCACTGCTCTTCTCTTCGCCGTTCGCTGCATTTTGAGCTTCACTCATTGCATGTTTTGCAGTTTCAATCCTCAGGCGCAAAGCGTCTTGGCAAGCTTTATAGAGATCGGATTTAAAATTGGTGGAGAATGACATAGATTCAAAATTATAAAATTATTTATGAATAAATAAAAATCAAAAAAAAACATTCTTACAAGAGAACCACTTTTCTTATAAAATTTTTTAAAGAACACTATTCATGACACCTCTTGTATTAATATATTTTATACCCTTACTTCGTAGGTAAATAAAAAATAAAGAACCATAGTATTTAGCTAAAAACATTTCTCGCAGGAAAATCTACCACACTTTTAAATATGTAGTGGAATGGCATTAGGTGACACACCCTAAACAGGAGTATGTTGCTTTTGGCTTTCAATCATTCATGGCATGTGTTTGGGTTTACCTGAGTTGACTGGCAAACAAGGGTATTCCTTTTTTTTGAGGAAATCGAGAACCGAGTTTATAGCCTGGGTTATAGGTAGGTACTAATCGTATTAATGCCACTTAATAAATAAGTATCATGAATATCATAAGCTATCTTCCAAATTTTAAAGGAGCATTGTTACCATTTTTTTTGTTGAATTTATATTCCATCGGCCATAATGCGAGACAATTAGATAATCTACTAATACGCCAATATCGGAAATCAAAGCGCAATGGTCTAATTCTATTGGTCAGAAGTTGCAATCAGTCGGACTTATTGATGAAGAATGTACACTCTTCATTCAAAATTATCCCCTCGGAATATATTATATAAAGATGAACAATGATACATTTAGAGGAGTATATAAATTTATTTTAAGATAAAAAAAATGCTACCAAAGACCATATTTTTTACCTGCTTGTTTATAGCACTAACAGGAAATGCACAGACAGGCAGGTACTGGCTAATGGGTAGTGAACAAAGTATCCACTTTACACCTAACCTTGAATTAACAAACCGGTTTATCACTAGTTTTGGTAGGTTACCAACATACAAACGGTATCCTTATAATGAGTGTAAAGGAGACGAACCACTTTTCCCTGCACTTTATTCGGATTGTGATGACAGCTTGTGTTTATTTACTGTTAGGGATACTATATTTAGTTATAATAGAAAAACCTTGGGTGCCAGCGGGCCACCTAAGCTTTCATTCAACTCCTTTAATCCACAAATTTTATTACCCATACCACAGAAAAAGAATGAGTATGGTATTGTAGCTTGTATTCATGATTCTTTATTTAATTCAGCTAACCAATGGAAGATGCACTATTCACAAATTTATTATGATAGGACAACCAATAATGGTTATGTTTATCCAACAAAAAAACGAATTTATTTAAAAACGGATGCTGAATTTGTATCATATATGCATAATCTAAGTTGGGCTCCTCATGCTGATGGGGTGAACTTATGGGTGCTTACTTTAAAGAATGATACGATATTGCAGGCCTACCCATTTGACAGCAGCGGCATTGTATTAAACCCGGTTGAGAGTAAAGTCAAAGGTAACTTTTCGGGGAATTATGATATAAGTGGTACTCTAAGGCCAAGCCACGATTATAAACATATTGTGGTAAGCGGAGTTTTACCAAAGGACAGTAAAGTTTACAGCACTTGGTTGTATGATTTTGATGTGGCCACTGGAAAAGCAACTAACGGCAGAGGCATTGTAAAACACAACGAGCATTATGGCACGTATAGTAAAGGCACAGAATTTAGTCCTAAGGACAGTTTTATTTATATCAGCACCCATTGCGATACTTTGCTGTATGCCCCAAGATTAATACAACACAATATATATACAGGTAAAAATATCCAGTTGGCAAGTTTCCCTAATTTGAAGCCTGACAATCAATGGCGGCTATATAGTTTACAACTTGCCCCCGATGGAAAAATTTATGGCAACTATATTGATTATGGCTATACTGTAAATAATTTTAACGGCAATTATTTGGCGTGTATTCAATACCCCGACAGGCAGGGTACTGAATGCCGCTTTAAAAAAGACAGCCTGTATTTTAAATATGGGTTGAGTTGGGGATTGCCCAATAACTACACCTACCCAACAGTAATGGATGCTTATATTAATCCAAACTTTATATGCAAGGATACTACTGTAATACGAATAGATGCCAAATGGTGGAGCCAATTAAAAATAAATTGGGGTGATGGGGATAGTGTAATTTATAACAACCGTGAATGGTTAGACAAGCCCGACCAAAAGCATTATTATAATAAGCCGGGA
>CAMDXE010000078.1 GCA_945878925.1 Chitinophaga pinensis | reverse complement strand
ACGGAATGTTTGGCACGCCTGTAAGTTTGAACGAAATAAACATGCGATTTTCGAATAAATTATTTGAATGCAAAGCCATGCTTGCCCTTATAAATATTAAAGATGCCCAAAAAATAAATGCGGCCTACAAATCGAATACTCCCGAAGCGATTTATGGCGGATATTTTGAAGCAGGATTGCATTTAATGCCCATCCTTTCAAAAACATGCAAGAAAGAATTAACTGTTTTCTCGCGCATCGAAAGCCTAGATTTGAACTACAAAATACCAAGCAATGCCCTTAGCGATGATTATCTGAAGCAATTAATATCTGTTTCGGGTATTACGTATTCGCCTACCAGAGGCGTTGTTATTAAAGTAGATTACGTTTTTCAAAAAACAGGTCAGTATAATCAAACCCTTTATAAAACTAATCCACTAGGACCCATACAAAAATTTAATAAACAAACCCAATCTGTAAATATAGGATTCGGATACAGTTTTTAAGTATTAATGAAGCGATCTCAATTTATCAAATCATCTTGTACCGCCTGTGCAATGTTTGCTTTGCCAGGTATTGCCACCATGCTTTTGGATAGTTGTGTAAGTTTGCCTTCGGCCAAAGTTGAACCCGATTATACAACCAAAACCTGCTTGGTTCCCTTATCAAAATTTCAAGAATCGAAATTGGTATTGCTAAGAATTAAGAATTTTGAATTTGATTTTTTAGTTATAAAAAAATCAGAATCGGCGTTTAAAACCCTCGAATTAAGATGTACCCATGAGGCGCAGCCGCTAACGATGAGCAATAAAAATATTTATTGCGCATCGCATGGAAGCATTTTCGATTTCGAAGGCAATTCGCTAAAAGAACCGGCAAACCTTCCGCTAAAATCATTAAAAACAGAGATCAATTCAACTCATTTAATTATACACCTTCCCTAATTTATTAAACCAATTTATTTAACAGTTATTTAATTACCTATTTTAAAAAAACAATTATGAAAAAAACGCTCATCTTCTTATTTCTTATCACAAGCTTTACTCAAATTAACGCACAAACCAGCGATTCGGTTAGCACTGGGGCATCAAACGCCAATACGGTTTATTACAGTTTCAAAAATGGCATAATAAAGGCTCAGCCAAATAACGATTGGGATTTAGCCTTCGAAATTTCGGGTTTTGCAGCCAGTATTTTGGCAAATCACGTTAGAGGATTATTGGTTTGGCAATCGCCATATTCATTTGCCAATTGGTCAACTTTTGATACGGTAAATTGCGCTTCTTGGAAAAAAATGTATAACAGCCCTCAGCTTTGGAGTAAAGGTGCTTTTAATTTACACGCCAATAACAATAACGACCCCTACGATTTAGGCTGGGGTACCTACGATCCAGCAAGTCATATTGTTTCGGGCGATAGCATTTACCTTATAAAATTAGGAAATGGCCAATTCAAAAAATTAACAATTTTAAATTTAAGCACTGGTATATATAATATTAGATACGCCAACCTTGATGGTTCAAACGAATCGACAAAATCAATTGACAAAGCTAATTATAAAGGCAAAAATTTTGGATATTTTGCTTTCGACACCGAATCAAGCCTCGACCGCGAACCAGCCTCAGCTGATTGGGACATTGCTTTTACAAAGTATACCGAATTTGTTCCTACCCCTTACAATGTGGCTGGAGTTTGGACCAATAAAGGCAATAAAACTGCCGAAGCGCGTGATGTTCCTTTAAGCACCATCAATTATAGTGCGTTTCGTTTTTCCGACTCCAATGCAATTATTGGATACGATTGGAAAAAATACAATCAACCCCTTAACAAATACGACATAACCAATAACCTCGTTTATTTTGTGACTACCAAAGAAGCAACTTGGAAAATGATATTCACCGGCTACAAAGGCGGAGCCAGCGGCACTTATTATTTTACGAAAGAAGCTATGAGTGCGTCAATAATAAAACCGAACTCGGCGCTATCCTCCATCCGCCTTTATCCAAATCCAAGCCAAAGCGTAATTACCATCGAACTTCCAGCCAATACAGCATTAAGTAATTACGCTATTAAATCTATTTCGGGCCAAACCTTAGCCGAAGGAAATGAGCTAGAGGTAAATGTATCGCCCTTGAGCAGCGGTATTTATTACATCATACTTAATACTACTCAGGGCGTTCAAATTTTAAAATTTTCAAAGATTTAAGCCAATTGAGCCAAAAGGCAATGATTAAGCTCAGGAGCCTTACATAAAAAAGTGTATTATTTTTGCAAAAAATAATGAGCAGGCTAATTATACTAAATCGTTCAAAATCCAGATTCGTTTTTAAGGCGGTCTGGATTTTGGCATTTTTAGCCATGGGTTTGTCATCGAATGCTCAGCTACAGCTTAAACTCATAAACGCCGAAGACTCTACAGCACTTTGCTTTGCGCCCATCAAATGGACCATACTCAATACAGGGCTCTCGTTCCAATCTACTACAAACGAATTGGGCATACTCGATATTGACAGTAAGCACAGCAGGGTAGCCATACGCATAACCTACTTAGGTTTCGAAATTAAAAAAGACACCTTTAATGGATCCGGAAAGTATACTATACCTTTAAAAATAGACTTAAAATACCTTAGCGAGGCCGTGGTAACCGATCAATATGCTGCGATAATTCCTGAAAAATCGATCAACAGAGTGCTCCTCATCGATAAAAAGAAAATTAAGAGCATGGCCGCTACCAATCTCAACGATTTGTTGACCAACCAACTCAATGTAAATCTCTCACAGGACAATATTCTAGGAACAGGCTTAACCCTTATGGGCATTTCGGGTCAAAATATTAAAATATTGCTGGATGGGGTTCCAATCATAGGCAGGATGAATGGCAATATCGATTTAACTCAAATAAACCTAAACGACGTTGAACGTATCGAAATTATTGAAGGCCCGCTTTCTGTTGCTTATGGAACCAATGCTTTGGCTGGGGCTATCAACATTATTACCAAAAAAAAACAGCTTCATAAAGTTACTCTAAATGTAAGTTCACACAACGAAAGTATTGGCCGATACAATAACAGCGTGAGCATAGGTTTGCGAAAATACAACGGAGTATATCGAATTTCGGCAGGCAGAAACTATTTTGATGGGTGGTCGACTGCCAATTATATTCGATTTCAAGAATGGAAACCCAAGGAGCAGTTATTTGGCAATATCCAATACCTTCGAAAAATCGGACTCTTTGATTTAACCCTAAAGTCCGAAATTTTTAAGGAACAAATAATCAATAAAGGCTTACCACGACAGCCATACTACGAAACAGCCTTTGATGAATATTACCGAACCAAGCGCTGGGATAATGCCATCACAACAACTTCAAAATTGAAACATAACCGGTATTTAAATTTGCTGTTGTCCTATAATTTATATGAACGTACAAAAAACAGATACTTATTTAACCGAGTAAATTTAGATAATATTTTGGTTCCCGAGCCAAACGAACACGATACTTCAAAATTTACAGCCTTGGTTTTTAGAGGCACCTACACCAAATCTATGCTCAAAGCCAAGCTAAATTACCAAATTGGCTGGGATATTAATAGCGAAACAGGCTCGGGCCGAAAGCTTGTAAACCAGTTGGCAACCATTCGCGACTTTGCTTCATTTTTGAGCATGGAACTTGCGCCTAATTCTAAATGGCAAATCAAGCCAGCCTTACGCGTATCTTATAATACCTCCTACCAAACCATACCCCTACCTAGTGTAAATTTAAAATATACTGCGCCTTCAAATATTATGCTAAGGGCTTCGTATGCCAGAGGGTTTCGGGCACCCGATTTAAAAGAATTGTATTTGTTTTTTGTGGACGTAAACCACAATATTACCGGCAATCCTAATCTAAAACCCGAACAATCGCATAATTTTCAAATATCCCTTACAAAAAAAATTCGAAAAAAAACAAACTGGATGGAACCCGATTTAGCTTTGCTTTACAATACCATTAGCAACCGCATTATTTTGGCCAATGTCAAAGACACAAAGTATACTTATGGCAATTTAGAATCGTTTAAAGCCCTAACCTCAAACCTTGGAGGGCGCTATAAATATCGTTCCTTGTCAGGAAATATAGGTATTTCGAATACATTAGTTGCTACCAATACCACGCATTTTTCGAATCCTTTCAGCAGCATCGAACTCTTAGGTAATATTACGTTTAACCATGCCAAATCGGGCATTAATACCTCCCTGTTCTTTAAATTGAACGGCAAATCCTTCAATTTTGTAAGCGACGAATTTGGCAATTTAACAAAGTCTACACTTCCGAATTATACCTGGATGGATTTAACGGCTTCAAAATCATTTTACAATGATAAATGGAGCATATCTACTGGTATAAAAAATATTCTAAATATTAAAACTATCGCTGCCACTGGAAGTCTAGGAGGAACGCACAGCAATTCGACCAATGCTTTACAAATAGGAATGGGGCGACTTTATTTTATCAAATTAGATTATAACTTTGTAAGAAAATGATGAAGCAATTGGGATATATATGCTTAGCGGTGATGGCATTGATGAGTTGCCAACGCCCCGAAAAACCAATACCTCCGTTCGACCGAGGAAACATGGTTACCAATTATGTTGGCATGGGCAATACCTATCAAAATCATGTTTTTTTTAATTTAGATTCGAATAAAATAATAAAAACCATTTCAAAATCGGACTGGGATTTGGCTTTCGATTGCCGTAGCGATAGGCATATTATTTTATTAAATAACGGCAGAGGCGTTTATGCGGCAGCTACAGGAAAAAATAACTTTTCGGAGGTTAACGATACCTTTGGGCTAAAGTTTTTATGGGGCCAACCCAACCTTAACCTCGACAGTTTAGCGTTTGGAAAATGGTGGACTAAGCCAGCTGAAATTTTTATACTTAATTTAGGAGTTGACGAAATAGGCTTGCCTCAAGGATTTATAAAATGCAAGCCCGAACTGCAAGCCGATAATAGTTTAAAACTGTGGTGGTGTAAGCTAAATGAAACAACCCCTCAAAGTTTTATACTTGCCAAAAATATCAACCTTAATTTCACATATTATTCGCTGCTAAAAAATAAACCAGTCGATATAGAACCATCGAAAGATTCGTGGGATTTATGGTTTACACAATATGTCAAATTAGTGTATTCGAGCGACTTTAAAATCTCTCAAAATTATCAAGTCATGGGTGTTTTAATAAACCAAGATCGTTTAAGCGTTGCAAACGATTTTAACACCCCCTATTCCGAAATTACAAATTCTAAACCAGCATCCTATACCTTTTTAAACCAAAGAGACGCCATAGGCCACGAGTGGAAATCCTACGATTTTAACACCAATTCGTATTTGGTAAACCCTAAATTCAACTATATTTTAAGTATAAATAATGGCTTTTATTATAAAATCCATTTTATCGACTTTTATAATGAATTAGGGATAAAAGGGTATCCGAAATTTGAGTTTCAGAAACTCTGATTTGCTTACTTAAAAATATCGCTGATAAAAATTTTATCTACGATTTCATTATACTCATAAGCCAAAATCTTGAAAGCATCAGAAGAGTCGGCTCTGAAATACGTTAATTTTTCACGCATATTCCCATCCTTATATTGGGCGTCAAAAATCAATTCGACATAATCGCCTAATCCATTAACCGAGTTAAAACTGGTTTTTAGAGCATGATCATACATCGAAACAAACCCTAATTTTCCTTTTTTAAGTTGTGCATTCTGATAAATTTTTGTCCATTCGATAGCGGGGGTAATCTTTAAAGCATCGGGGTGTAAATTTTTATTGGCTCCAGTGTAATCCTGGGTTTTAATTTTTGCGTAAAAATCATTCGACAATACCACTACCTCATTCATGATAAGATCCTTTTGATTCATCACAGTTTTAGTGGCCGAAGCATGGGCATTGGGTTCAACGGTTTGGCTTGTTTTTTCAAGAGTATCGACCGTTGAAAGAATATTATTTGTTTTTTTATTTTCGGAACACCCTAAAAAACAGGTAGTCCCCATTAGCAACCCCACTAAAATATTAAATTTCATAGCCCACAAGTTTAGATGTATTGAACAATATATTTGTGAATATGCCAAAAAAAGATTTGGTTTGGACAATTATAACACACGCAAATTTAAAAAAACAGTTATGAAACAAGATTATCCATGGATTAAAAGCTACCCAAACTTTGTACCACACACCATCGACGAAGCCAAATACTCTTCCATCAACGATATTTTGGCAAAAGCAGTTCAGGCCTATGGCAACTTGCCAGCTGTTGAGAATATGGGCAAGCGTATCACTTACAAAGAATTAGACGCCTATTCGGATTCTTTTGCATGGTGGTTGCAAAATAAAACTAAATTGAATGCTGGCGACAGAGTAGCCATTCAGCTTCCTAACTTGCTTCAGTTTCCTGTAGCCGTTTTTGGAATATTAAAAGCGGGCCTTATTGTAGTGAATGTAAATCCACTTTATACCGAAGGCGAGATGAAACATCAATTTACAGATTTGGATGTTAAAGCGCTGATTATTCTTGAGAATTTTGCAGGCAATTTGCAAAATATTTTAGATCAAACCCCCATTCAACATGTAATTATTGCCACTATTGGCGACATGCTTGGTACAATAAAGGGCGCTATTACTAATTTTGTAATTCGAAAAATTAAGAAAATGGTTCCGCCCTATTCCATAGCCAATACCATTTCTTTCAACTCTACCATCAACACCCATAATAAACCTAAGTTAATAAATCCAAAATTATCGGATGTTGCATTTTTGCAATATACCGGTGGTACTACGGGCGTGCCAAAGGGAGTTACCCTTACACATGGAAATATTTGCGCCAATATGGCCCAAGTTGATGCATGGGTTGGATCCTTGTTCGAAAACGGTAAAGAAGTATTTATTACCGCTTTGCCTATGTATCATATTTTTTCATTAACAGCCAATTGCATATTGAGCATTCATCTGGGGGCCAAAAATAAATTGATAACCAATCCTAGAGACATGAAAGGATTTATCAAAGAATTAAAGAGAGAAAAATTTTCATTCTTTTCGGGAGTCAATACCTTGTATAATGGCTTGCTCAACCAAGCCGAATTATCAACGGTAGACTTTTCTGGTCTTAAATTGGCATTGGCAGGTGGAATGGCCCTTCAGGACACCGTAGCCAACAGATGGGAAAAGGTTACTGGAATACCCATTATCGAAGCTTATGGATTATCGGAAACTTCGCCTGGAGCCAGTGTCAATCCCATTGACGGCAACCATAAAATTGGAACCATCGGCCTTCCTTTACCCTCTACCGAATTTAAGTTATTTGACGACGATGGTAAGGAAGTGGCTCTTGGCGAGCGGGGCGAAATTGGAATAAAAGGGCCTCAGGTAATGCCCGGATATTGGCAAAGGCCCGATGAAACAGCAAAAGTTTTTAATGGCGACTTTTTCTTAACAGGCGATATTGGTATTATGGACGAAAACGGGTTCACCAGAATCATTGATCGAAAAAAAGAAATGATCATCGTATCAGGATTCAATGTTTTTCCTAACGAAGTGGAGAAAGTATTAGGCGAACACCCAGGTGTGTTCGAAGTGGGAGTAAAAGGTGTGCCCGATGCCAAAACCACCGAAGCCATTAGCGCCTATGTGGTAAAAAAGGATCCTAATATAACGGTCGAAATTTTACGTGAATTTTGTAAAGACAAATTAACCGCATATAAAATTCCTAAACACATTCATTTTCGGGAAGACCTTCCTAAATCGAATGTAGGCAAAATCCTTAGACGATTACTTGAATAATTGATACGCCGCAAAAAAACTAAATATTGGCCATGGTTATTGGCGTTTTTTGTTATAGGCTTGGGCATAATTTTGGCTCAAAAATTATATAATAAATTTCTCTACAATTCGAGTCAAGCCAATTTGACCGCCGTTGAGCGAACATGGATAAATTACAGGGAAGATGTTTTGGAGGTATGCAAAGAGAGTGATATAGCTCCCGAATATTTATTAGCACTTATTGCACTCGAATGCAGCGGGGTAAAAGAAATACCAAGCCGATTCGAATCGCATGTGTTTGTAAAACTACAGGATGTTAGAAGTGGCACTATGCCAAACTTCGAGAGCATTACCACTCACGATATCCAAAGCAGCAGCGACGATGCCCTTAAAAATTTAGCCTCGTCGTGGGGGCCCTTTCAACTTATGGGCTACCAGTGTTTCTATCTCGATATAAAATTAAAAGATTTAAGAGGTCAAAAAGCCATTTATTACGGAACGAAATGGATTGAAAATGCCTACGGCAAGTCGCTCACCAAAAAAAGGTATAAAGATGCTTTTCACCTTCATAACACCGGAAAACCCTATCCGAAATTTGGACCTCCTCGAACACACAGCAGGCGCTACGTCCCTAATGGTTTAAAATTAATGAAAGAGTTTAAAGCCATGTTGGCCCACGAAAATTCTCAACCTGAATAAAGAAGTTCTAGTTAAAAAATTATAATATTACCCGGTAATTTGTAAACGAATCGCCTGTTTTAATTCGAATAATAAAGGTCCCATGCCCATATTTACTTAAATCTAAGACGGTGTTTTTAGATTCAATTTTTCCTAAGTTTAATTCGCTTCCTACAATATTGAACACTTGAATCTCAGCATAATCGCTTAATCCTTTTAGGTGAATAATTCCGTTATAGGATGGATTTGGGAAAATAGTAACCAAATGTTGTGGCGTTTCATTAATACCAATTTTAGCAAATTGAACAGAATCGGAGAGTTTACTGCAGCTCGAATCATTGGTAACCTTAACAAAATAATATCCATCAACTACAGGAGCAAACGTTTCTTGAGTAGCGCCTGATATGAGTCCATTTTTGTCCAACCATTGATTGCCAAAAGCCGAACTCGATTGAAGCGTATTTCCTGAAACGCTTATGCTAGGTTTTAGTGGCGATACGTTTACCCTAAGGGTTGCTGACGACGAATCGCGGCATCCAAAATAATTAACAACTTTATATTCAATTTTGTAAAGCCCTTTACCTTTAGCCGCCGGGTTAAATTTAGCGCTCTTAATGCCCTGTACCCAATATACTCCACTATCTTTTGGCTGTCCGCCACTCAAGTTAAATTCGGGTGTATTGTCGCACACGCTTGGCCATTTTGGCAAGGTGGTTTTGGTAATATCCGCCACATAAATACGCGCCGAATCTCTAACCAAACATTGATGCGACTCGGTAAAATTATAATACACCCAGTTCCATCCTTTGGTGGCAAAAAGAGGATAAAAGTTTGGCGCTATGACGGCACTTCCTTTTAAAACCCCTCCTTTTGGAAAGGTGTGAATGGCTATGGGTTCGTCGAAACTGCATGCCTTATCTTTCAAGGTCACAGAGATGCTGTCGGGGGTGTGTACGATGGCCTTAAAGCTTGTTTTGCTAATACACGAATTAGCTTTGGTAAGGGTATACGAAATTAATTTGGTACCAAGGCCTGCCAAAACAGGGCTAAATGTATTTGACACCACTCCTAATCCCTTGTAAATTCCACCACTTGGCGACACATTATCGAGATTGACTTTAGCTCCAGTGATACACAAGTCGGGCCATGCCGAAACCGTCAATTTTGTGGTATCGTTTAACTGAGCAACTATGGAGGTTTTGTTTGTGCAATTATTCGAATCTAACAAATTATAGAAGAGGGTATGATTGCCAGCCCCTGCTTTTTTTGGATGAAAAAACCCATTTGAGGTAACCCATTTTCCAGAATAAAAGCCACCGTTAGGCGAACCTTGGGTGAGCGCTATGCTATCGTTATTTTCACAAATATTAAGCGACAAACCCCAAGTTACTAATGTACTTCGGCTGCCGATAGGCATAGCACTGCTTGTAAAGCTGCACGAAGTGCCCCTCCTACTCATTTTCACCTTATAAATTCCATCCGAACTAACCCATAGGTTTTTTTTGGTTTTGCCAGCAAGTACGCCACTGTTCTTATACCAAACATAGGTAAATGAATCGTTGGCAGCAGCAATGAGCATGAGGCTATCGCCGCCACAAAACCAATTTCGACCTGTATTAGTGGAAAGCAGCTTTGTGCTATCAGTTTGATACAAGGCCATTACAAATTCATTTTTGGTTTGTTTTTTAATTACCAAACTATCTCCCCCATCATATAATTTGGAGGGGGTATAATCCCAAGACCCAATGTTTCCGGGAATTTTATACAGCATATTCACGCCGCATTTCTTTGCCCCTTGCACCTTCGCCAAGTTTTTAAAATCATAATTAATATCAAATTTTACAGCAGTATTGGTTTCGTAATAAACGCCGTAAAAATGCGTAGAGTCGATGGCTCCTAAAACATTTTTGCTTGCAGCCTGAACGGTGGTATCGTAAGTAATATAGGTATGAACCATAGCTGGAGCACCGCTGATATTTTTAACTGTAAACACATCTCCATATTTTGAAGGTAAAACCAAAGTACTGGTTCCGTAAACGTGAGCCGAACTATCGCCAAGTGCTGCACCCGACGTTATCCATTTTGGTCCATTTGTTAAAGTTCCGGTATTGGCATTGCCCGATTTATCTTTGGCATCCACCCCACTTCCCTCATCCAACTTATAATAAGCCGCAAGGTTTGTAAAATCAGGATGCGATGCGCTAACTTTTCGACACATCCAATTTCGTATATTGGCTTTGCTAAGCGCGGTATTCCATACCCGAACTTCGTCAATTTGCCCTTTAAAATATCGATTTCCTTGTGCCGTGTAAGCTATATCGCCAATCTTAGCTGCAAGCCCAGTTGAAGGACTCATGGCCCCCGAATATGCCGTAGCTCCTTCTAAATTTCCATTAATATATACCAAAACTGAATCGCCATTAAAAACACCTGCAATATGATACCAATTACCCGTTTTTAGAATGGAAGCCGAAACGGCTTCAACCCATGCCCCCGAAGCATTTGCAATATTAAAATTTGCTTTACCATCGCCGCATCGCAATACAAAACCTTTATTACCCGTCGACCATCCGTGCTTGCACAATATGCTGTTCCCAAAATTAGTTTTAGCAAATTCATCCGCTTTTATCCAAGCTTCTACGGTTATTTTTGTAGTAGGGTTAAGTGCCGTTTGATCAGGTACGCTCACATAATCATCGGTTCCATCAAAATCTACGGCGGTTAATGATCCAGGTTTTTGCGCCATCACCGAAC
>CAMDXE010000077.1 GCA_945878925.1 Chitinophaga pinensis | reverse complement strand
AATTGGAACCCCGAACAAACCGACTATTCATCCCCCACTGAAACAACAACCCTTAATGCTGCTGCTGGTTCAGGAATATTGAACATCACTACACACATTACCTTAGATTCAACAAAAGTTTATTTATTAACTGGTATTATATATGTTAAAAATGGTGGGAGTTTAACAATTCCTGCCGGAACATTGATAAGAGCTGAAGCCAATTCGAGCGCAACGCCAGCCAATTGGGCTACCATAGTGGTTCAAAGAGGTGGAAAAATAATTTCACGAGGCACAAAAAATGCACCCGTTGTTTTTACCTCCAATAAAGCCAAAGGAAGCCGTAAACCTGGCGATTGGGGTGGGATAATCATTCTTGGTAAAGCAACCAATAATTCGCCTGGAGGTCAAGCTACTTGTCCGACGTGTACAAAAGGCGAGTCGATAATTGAAGGTCCATTTGGTACCGAAGGCATACATGGAGGATCGCAAGATGATGACAATTCAGGCTCTTTATTATATACACGAATCGAATTTCCAGGTTTAGTATTTTCGGCCAATAATGAAATAAACGGTTTAACCTTGGGAAGTGTAGGCTATGCAACCTACATGCGTTACATTCAAGTGTCTTACTCAAACGACGATTCGTATGAGTGGTTTGGAGGTACTGTTAATTCAAGTTATTTAATTGCATTTAAAGGAATGGATGATGATTTCGATACAGATTTTGGGTACCGCGGTATGAATCAATTTGGAATTGGATTTAAAGATTCAATTCATTTTGACCCAACCTATGCAGCCATTTCTGGTGCAAGCACTTCCGAAGGCTTCGAAAGCGATAACGACGCTACTGGCACCAGCTTAAAACCAAAAACATCGGCCGTATTTTCAAATTATACAATGGTTGGTCCTTATGCCGTAGGCGAAACATACGCCAGCCATTCATCAACCGTAAAAGCTGCTTACCGCCGCGGTGCACGAATTCGTCGCAATTCGGGTTTATCAATCGTTAACAGTATTTTTATGGGATACAGAAACGGTTTGATGCTTGAAGGTGCAGCAGCCGAATTGGTTGCAAATGTGGCTAATCCATCTTCAACATGCGATACGCTTGAATTTGCGAATAATATATTTTACGGAATGATGGCTCCAGTATCGCTTACCGCCAATGGTATTGTGGAAGTGGGTTCGGGAAGAGATACTAGTTTAATCTTCAACTGGTTTAAATCAAGCAAAAATAAAATTAATCCTGTAGCTTGGACCCCAGGTGCTTTATTAACAAATCCTAACCATTATACAACACCAAACTTTTTGCCAGTTTCTGGCTCACTAGCTTTAACCAGTGCTGATTTTTTAAATTGCAAAGTAATGCCTAATGTGCTCGGTATAAAATCAACTACCAAATCGGGTTCTATTTTAGTTTACCCAAATCCAAGCCATGGAACAGCCAATGTTGAAATAAATTTAATAAACCAAGCCAACTTAAGCATTGAGGTTATTACCATTGATGGTAAACTTATAAAAACCATAAATAGCTCATTTATCTCTGGCAAATCAGTAGTAACATTTGATGGCCTAATGACAGGTATTTATATTGTAAAAGTTGCTCAAGACGCTTCATTCAATACGTTTAAGCTCATAGTTCAATAGGTTTTATTCAATATTATTTAATAAAAAGGGAATCTCAGGATTCCCTTTTTTTATAAATTACAAAGTAAATGATCTTGAAATAAGCAACTCCTAAATAACCAAATGGTTCAATAATGTGCGCTCGTCAAAATTATCAACGCCTATCTAAAAAATTAATAAATATATTTGCCACTTACAAACATGACCACCATACGCCAACTTCAAGTTGAATTAGAAAACGTGGCCCCCTTATCGATTCAGGAAGATTACGACAATTGCGGGCTTCTTGTGGGCCATAGCGATACCGAAATTACGAATATTCTAGTGTGTTTGGATTGTACCGAAGCCATACTTGACGAAGCTTTATCGAAAAAATGCAATTTAATTGTAGCCCATCATCCCTTAATTTTTAAAGGCATAAAAAAGTTGAATGGCAGTAACGCAATAGAAAGGACTATTATTAAAGCCTTAAAAAATAATGTAGCCATTTACGCTTTGCACACCAATCTTGACAATGTGCTGCACAGGGGAGTTAACAGTAAAATTGCTGAGAAATTAAACCTTCAACATTTAAAAATTCTGGCTCCTAAGACTCAAAAACTGGCCAAGCTTGTAACATTTGTTCCCCTTGAACATGCCGATGAGCTGAGAAAAGCGCTTTTTGAAGCAGGTGCCGGACATATTGGCAACTACGACTCTTGCTCATTTAATACCGGTGGAACCGGAACGTTTAAGGGAAATAAAAAGTCAAATCCATTTGTGGGCGCTAAAGAAATACTTCACACCGAAAACGAAACAAGAATAGAAACCGTTTTCCCTGTTTTTAAGCAAGCTACTATCCTTGAGGCTTTACTCAAGTGTCATCCATACGAAGAAGTAGCTTACGATATTTATGGTTTAGAAAACGAATGGCCATTGATTGGATCAGGAATGATAGGCGAGTTGCAGGCGGCTATGCAGGCCACTGATTTTTTGGCCATGCTCAAGAAAGCTATGAATATAGAGGTTATAAAATTTACCCCTTTTAATAAACCTATTAAAAAAATTGCGCTTTGTGGAGGTTCGGGAAGTTTCCTGTTATCGAAAGCCCTGCAAGCCCAAGCCGATGTTTTTATAAGCTCCGATTTTAAATATCATGAATTTTTTGATGCCGAAGGTAGGATCATGATTTGCGATGTTGGGCATTACGAATCTGAACAATTTACCTCCGAATTAATAATTGAAATTATTAGAGATAAATTTGCTAATTTTGCACCCATTTTAGCGGAAACCAATACCAATCCGGTTAATTATTATTATTAATGGCAGTACAAAAATCCTTTTCAGTAGAAGACAAATTAAAAGCGCTTTTTAACGTTCAAGCACTTGACAGTAAATTAGACAAACTCAGAGCTGTAAGAGGCGAGCTTCCTATAGAGGTGCTCGACCTCGAAGATGAGCTTGCAGGTTTGCAAACCAGAATTGTGAACATGAGCAGTGAAATTGAAGAATTGCATGAAAAAATCAAAGTCAACACCGAAAAAATCAAAGATTCGCATGCGCTAACAAAAAAATATACCGACCAGTTAAACAACGTTAAAAATAACCGCGAATTTGATGCCTTAAATAAGGAAATCGAACTACAAGGTCTAGAGATATTGGCAGCCGAAAAAAGAATCAACGACACCAATAGATTTATAATTGAAAAAAATGACCTTATTGATGGCGTAAAAAATGGCTTAGACAAACGCATCGTAGACTTAGAGCACAAAAAATCTGAATTGACCGAAATTGTGGCTGAAACTGAAAAAGAAGAGGCCTTGATAATGGTGGACAGAAATGAAGTAGAAAAACACGTTGAAGAAAAACTAATAAAGGCATACAACCGAATTCGTTTGAATGTTAAAAATGGCATTGCTGTTGCCCCTATTTTGCGTTCTTCATGTGGCGGTTGTTTTGCCAAAATGCCTCCTCAATTAGAAGCCGACATTAAATCGTACAAGAAAATAGTTATTTGCGAACATTGTGGACGAGTTTTGATTGATGCTAAACTTGCCGGAATAGAAGAGGAAGTTGTGGAAGAAGAGGAAAAACCTAAGGTTAGACGTCGCTTAGGATCAAAAAAAGAAGGAGAAGAATAAAATTATTCATTCTAATAATAAAAGGGATTGGGTTACCAATCCCTTTTTGTTTACCTATGAACCGAATTAAAATCTGCATACTGGCTTGGCTTTTCCTATCCATAGGCTCGGCCAACGCTCGTATTGATTTTAACAAACCCTGCAACCAATCCTTCGACGACATTTTTAAATTAAAACTTCCAAAGGCTCAAATACGCCTTAATGCCGAGATCGAAAAAAACCCTAACAATGCCTATGCTTACTATTTATTGGGCTTGCAAGAAATTATTGATGTATTTAGCTCCGAAAATGAGCTAAAATACAAAGCCTTAAAAAAATCAATTCCTTTAAGACTTAAGCAAATCGAAAAACTGGGCGGCAAAACAGCCCATACTCAGTTTTTTAAAGGTCAATTATTGTTTTATTATGGCATAACTCAAACAAAATTTAACGACTTTTTTTCGGCAGGTTCAAACATCCGAGACTCTTACCTTACCCTTAAAAATAATGCTATAAAATACCCTAAATTTTTACCCAACAACACCATTATGGGCGTTATCGAAACGTTTTCGGGCACTGCGCCTGCATCTTTCAAATGGATAATTAATATGTTTGGGGTTAAAGCTTCGGTAAAAAGTGGAATGAATAGAATAAGCAAAATGGCTCTTGCCTCATGCGATGAAGATTCGGATTTGAAATACTATAAATTAGAGGCACAAATATTTCAAGGGGGCATGTATCATTTGGTATTGCACAATGAAAAAAAAGGCTGGGAAATAATTAACCAATGCACCAACGATTGGAAAACAAATTTGTTTAGCAACTATATGCGATCCTCATTTTTGATTAAAATAGGCCATATCGAGCAAGCCATTGCCGTTCTTTCGGATAAACCAAGCGGTACAGATTACGCCGATCTAAAATTTTTGGACTATTTGATGGGGGTTGCCAAACTTAGCCGATTGGATACTGATGCCGAAGCGTATTTAATTTCTTTTATCGAAACCTTTAAAGGAAGGCATTATCTAAAAAGCGCTTGTCAAAAATTGGCTTGGCATTATCTGATTAATGGCGATTACGCCAACTACAAAAAATACATGGCCAAAATAAGCACCCTTGGCTACGAATTTACAGACGAAGATAAGCAAGCAGCCAATTCCTCAAAAAACACTAGCATCCCTAATATTTCGCTTCTCAGGGCTCGCTTATTATTCGACGGAGGATATTATGAGCGATCGTATAAAGAACTGGAAGGCAAATCAAATAAAAATTATTCAGAATTGCGCGATCAAGTCGAATTCATTTACCGTTTGGCACGCATTAGCCAAAAAGGGAAAAAGCATGTTATGGCTATCGACTATTTTAAGAAATGCATGACCTTAGGCAAAATTTTACCAAATTATTTTGCGATGGCTTCTAGCATCGAAATTGGAAGCATTTATGAAGAACAAGGCAATTTGGCCCAAGCTAAACTTTACTATACAAAAGCCTTAGGATTTTATAAAAACAAAGAATACGTCAATAGTCTCGAACAGAGAGCCAAAGCCGGTTTAAGCCGAATGAACAATTAAGTATCAATCAAATTTTCGGTCTCCGTTTGCTCGGTCCCTAAATATTTTTTAATAGCCCAATGTACTAAATACAGAAAGGGAATCATAAGCAAAGCGATGCAAAATTTATATATATAATTACCGGTGCCTATGGCCAATACGCGTTGAAAATCCCAATTATTTCCTACATAAAAAGCTATAAAAAGCACCAAATAACTGTCGATAAATTGCGAAAAGAGTGTAGAAACTGTAGCTCTAAGCCATAACCTTTTATGGCTGCACATTTTTTTAAGCTTTTGAAAAATTATCGCATCCAAAAGCTGCCCAACCAAAAAAGCGAGGAGAGAGCCTACAATTATCCATAATCCTTGGCCAAATATAGCTTTAAAAGCCATTTGCATATTAGGCACGCCGTGCTGGCTTTGCGAACCGAGCCACCACGAAGCTGGCAGCAGATATATAACAAAATAAACCATGATAAAGGCATAAACAATGAGAGCCGAAGCCAACCACGATAAAAATTTAACGCCTTTTATGCCATAATGTTCATTTATAACATCCGTCATCACAAAAACCACCGGCCACAATATAACACCTGCTGTAAGATCGAACGAAAAGGATGAACCAAATAACAAAAGGTTAATTTGTTGCCATCCCATGTTGGCCTCCAACGAAATTATTTTGACGCCAATAAACTCGGCGAGCATGGCATTTAAAATGAAAAATCCACCTAATATTAAAAATAATTTTTGCCGTTTTGAGCCCATATCCACTGCAATATTTGAATGTACAATAATATGTATTAAAACCATAAGCTGTGGAAATTAGTTGTGCTAGTATGCGCCCAGCGGGTATCAAATGAGCTTAGCTTTGCCGTTATACACTATAATTATAAACTTAAAGCATGCTAAAAAAATTCTATGCCATAAGTCTTGCTCTGATTGCTTTTAATGCCACGTATTCGCAAACTGCCGAAGCATGGGTAAAAAGCGGCAATAAGAAAATGGAGGAAGGAAATATGTTGGGCGCTGTAAAAGATTATTCATCGGCACTCGACATTCAACCAAACCTTGCCGAAGCTCTTCATGGCCGGGGTTCGGTTTATGGCGAATTATTTTCTTTTGTCGAAGCCTTTAAAGATATAAATAAGGCCTTGAGTATAAATCCTAAATTAATTGACGCTTATTTTAATCGCGGTTTATTGTATTATTTAACCAAAGATTACAAAAATTCGTTGATTGACTATAATACTTACATTACTCTACAACCGGATCTACCCGACGGGTATCTGGCTCGCAGTCACACACTTATTAAACTTAACCAACTCGATCAGGCTAAAAAAGATTTAGAATCCTATCTTGTTTTCGACCCCTCGTCATTTGCCGATTTTGCCGCAAGAAGCGGTGTGAAAATAAAATTACAAGACACCGTTGGTGCAATTAGCGACATATCAAAAGCCATAAATCTCGACCCCGACAATGTGGACCTATTTTTGACTCGTGGACATTATTATTATTCAACCAACCAGTATAAAAAAGCCATTGAAGATTATACCGTTTATTTAATTAATCAAAAAAATAATTATTTGGCCTTTTTGAAACGTGGAGAAGCTTATGCAGAACTAGAAATTTACAGTGCGGCTATCGAAGATTTTACCCAAGCCATTCGCCTGCAAAAAACCAATGAAAGGCTTTATTTTGATAGAGGCGTTTTTTATTTAGAAATCAAAGACTATGCAAAAGCAAAACAAGATTTGCTCATTGCTTTAAGCTATAATTATAAGGAAACCGAGCTCATTCACTACAATCTTGGAATTGCCGAAATAAATCTTGGAAATACAAAAGAAGCCTGTCGTGAGTTTAAACTCTGCGGCAATTTGGCAAACGAATTTATTGAAAAATATTGTAAGTAAGCCTCGCGCTTAATCTCAGCTCAATAAGGCTATGCTTGTTTCCAAACCGATGGATTGGTGCGCCAATCGTTCAAGCTGCTCAACTGAGCATGGTTTACAAACCCAGCTTTTAAAGCCTCATCAATCAGTACCGAATAATTGCTCAAGGTAAAATAAGGACAATTGGCTTCTTTGAAACGTTGGTCGGCTATTTCGAATCCATACGTAAATATTGCAGACATCCCTAATACGGTATGCCCATTTTCTCTAAGATATTCCACCACTTTCAAACTGCTGCCTCCGGTAGATATTAAATCTTCAACTACTACTATTTTTTGACCTTTTTCTATCTTGCCTTCAATCTGGTTTTTTAAGCCATGTTCCTTTGGTTTTGGGCGAGCATAGGCATAAGGCAAGTTCAATTCGTCGGCTGCCAAAGCCCCAATGGCAACACCAGCTGTGGCTACCCCAACCAATATTTCGACATCCTTAAACGAATTAAGAATTTGTTGGGCCAAACAATGTTTAATATAAGTTCGGATTTCAGGATACGATAGCGTCACCCGATTATCGCAATAAATGGGCGATTTCCATCCTGAAGCCCAGTTAAAATAGTTTTCGGGATTAAGTTTAACGGCCTTTGCTTCCAATAAATATTGTGCTATTTTTGATGATATTTCTAAATTCATAGTCCTGAGGCAAACTTACAAGTATTATACTATGAAAACCATTTTTTACCAACAAAATCAATTAAAAATTTCTAATAAAGCGCTCAAAGGATTTGAAATTGTACATACGAATCCGAGCGACGAAACGATTAAAGAAATCATTTTATCCTTGCTCGGTTTTGATCCATACATGGCATTACTAGTGGGCAACCCTCGCAAAATTATGGCGAGAATACAGTCGCATTTTAAGGGTATTAAGGCAGCAGGTGGCTTGGTTATCAATTCAAATAAAGAGGTATTGCTCATCAAGCGATTAGGCAAATGGGATTTGCCTAAGGGAAAATTAGAATCGGGCGAAAGCCATCGGAATGCGGCCATTCGCGAAGTTGAGGAAGAGTGCGGCATAAACGGCGTGAGCATTACACAACCTTTAAATACCACTTTCCATATTTATAATTTGAACCAAACCTGGGTATTAAAAACCTGCTATTGGTTTGCTATGACTTACCATAATCACGAAACCCTAAGCCCTCAAATTGAAGAAGATATTACAGAGGCTAAATGGGTGAATTATAAAAATTTGAATATTGACGAATTGGATACATACCCAACTATTGCAGAGGTTCTACATCAATTACAATTTCTTTTGGAATAAAACTTTTATAATCGCCTTGGTAAATAATCAAATCGCGAACGATGGTGCTACTCACCGAACTCACATTTTCGTCGCTTATTAAAAAAACATTAAGCATGCCCTCATTCAAATGTTCGTTTACTCTGGCTATTTGTTTCTCATATTCAAAATCATAGCTGGTGCGCAAGCCTCTAACGATAAACTCCACCTTATTTTTTTTACAAAAAACGCTGGTTAATCCTGTATAGCATTCAACTTTAACGCGGGGTTCGTTTCGGAAAACTGCATTAATCCACTCCATTCGCTTTTCGATTGAAAAAAGGTGTTTTTTATTGGCGTTATATCCAATGGCTATTATCAAATGGTCAAAAAGTTTAAGCGCCTTTAAAACAATATCATAATGTCCATTGGTAAAAGGATCAAAAGTTCCTGGAAACACTGCAATACGATTTGACATAGGACAAAAATACTATTTTTTAGGGTGGCACACTATAATATGCTTTAGTCGTAAATGCAAAAAACAGTTGGTTTGGTTGAATGGCTGCCAAAATTGTGGACCTAACACATAGCCTATTTTTTTTAACCAAGGTTTTAAATAGATAGAATTAAATGGCGATATGCCCTCTTAATCCACTTTAAGCTTCTAATTTATACCCTACGCCTTTGATGGTTGAAATTAGTTTTTCACCAATTTTCTCTCGAATTTTTCGTATATGAACATCAATGGTTCTATCCACCACAAACACATCGTTGCCCCAAACCTCCGAAAGAATCTTTTCGCGTGTAAACACTTTGCCAGGTTTTGATGCCAGCAAAAAAAGTAAGTCGAATTCCTTTTTAGGCATTGTCATTTTTTTATCCGAAACCATAATCGAAAAAGATGACTTATCGATAGCCAAATCGCCAATGGTAATTACGGCATGTTCGATATCTGATGGTTCTCCTCGTTTCAAAATTGCTTGAATACGGCTAACAAGCACTCGAGGTTTTATGGGTTTATTAATATAATCGTCGGCACCGGCTTCAAAACCAGCAATTTCAGAGTATTCTTCGGCCCGGGCGGTTAAAAACATAATAAATACATTTTTAGTGTCGTGTTGCGATTTTATTTGCCTGCATGCTTCAATCCCATCCATTACAGGCATCATCACATCCATTAAAATAAGTTCGGGCTCAAACGACTTGGCTTTCCGAATGGCTTCCACACCATTTTCGGCCGTTTCTATTTTATACGATTCGCGTTCGAGCAGATATTTAACAAATTCAAGAATGTCAGGTTCGTCGTCAACAATCAATATTTTGGAAGGCATTTTTGGAGTATTACTTTTCATCAAAATTCGCCTTATAAAATTAGCTTAAAGTTAACGCAATGTTATTTCTATATTACTTCAATAATTCGGCCAGCTTGGCATCTAGTTCTTCGCCACGCATGCCTTTGGCAATGATTCTTCCATTTTTATCGAGCAAAACTGTAAAAGGAATGGAGTTGACCTGATACTTTTTTGCAGCGGCACTTTGCCATCCTCTCAAATCGCTAACATGTGTCCAAGTTAGCCCATCCTTTAATACTGCCGCCTTCCATTTGTCGGCGTTATCATCGAGCGAAACCCCATAAATTTCGAAACCTTTAGTTTTATACTTCGAATATAATTGAACAACATGAGGATTTTCTTTGCGGCATGGGCCACACCATGATGCCCAAAAATCAATCAACACAATTTTACCACGCAGAGATGATAATTTTATTTCGGTGCCTTCCATATTTCGCAAACTAATATCGGGTGCCAGACCTCCAGTTTCTAAAGGAGCAATGGATTCGATGGTTGTTTTAAGGTCGTTGGTGTATTTTGAATTTGGCAAACTTACTTTTAACTTATCGTAGGCCACTTGCATGAGGCTGAAATTTGGTTCTTGAAACAAAAACACAACGGCATAATACGAAGCCGGACTGCCCTCGCTGCTTGAAACAAATTTTATAATGCCATCGGTTCTGCTTTTTTGCATAGATTGAAATCGGTTTCCAACGGCTTCCCTTAAACTATCAGTAACCGTCGAGGGGTCGATTTCCGAAATTTCACGGTTAAAGTCTTGTAAGTTTTTGTCATGATTTAGATATATAGTATATAAATCATTCATCATTTTATTTTGTTTGTCGCCCTCACTGGTATAGGTAATCCATCCTGAATTTTTTATAGCCAACGACAATTTCGTGTTATGGCTAAGTATAATGGGTATTCCTGGAGGATTGGCCGAATTAAACGTTAAAAAACATAAAGTTGGTTCGGTAAATGTGCTAATGTTAAAACTAAAATTTCCTTTTTCGTCTACAATGGTGCTGTCCAAAAGCACAAATTTTTCTTTGGTAAGTTCTTGCAAATACACCGTTTTAGTAGGCGTACCTTCAATGGCGCCCTTCACTATTGTTTTGGGGCTTGCTTTTTCGCCTGCTGTCCACTGTGGCATTGCAATGCTTGGCAAGGCTAATTGTGTGTTAAACTTTTTATGAAGCACTGCATGAATTTTGGATTGTGCCGGTGTAGTTAAATTTTCAGAATTATGGTCGGCACTTTTATTGGCACACGAAACCGCTAAAATATTTAATAAAGTGAACACAAGGGCAAACGAATTTTTCATAATACAAACCACGCTAAAAAATTAGTATTAACCAAATACGTATGCAATAGAAGGCATTGCATCACCCACTAAACCTATGTGTTTTATGGTGATATTGGGACAAAACTTTTATATGGCACACGTTTCTCATTTTTGGATTAAATGAAACTAATGCATCTTTATAGTTTTCGTTTCCTAAAAAAACCCTTGCATAATCAATAAAATATCAATAGCGTCCTAAACGATTAAAAAAAGGAAAGGGAATGTTTTAACTCAAAGCTACCTTTGAGGTGACAAAAAACAAACCCCCTTTCCTATGGCAAATTTAACTCTGTTTTCT
>CAMDXE010000076.1 GCA_945878925.1 Chitinophaga pinensis | reverse complement strand
CTAGAGCCGAAATAATAACCGAGGAACTCAGTTTGCTGCAAAGAATATTTTATCAGTTCAGAAAAATTTTTGATTGAAAAACAGAACGAATACCCCTTACATTTGCAGCATTGAAAGTATTAAAGTAAATATATATAGAATTTTTATTTTGATTCTTTCATGTTTCCCAAATTTTAAATGATAAAGAGTAATAAAACATGAAATACCAACGCATTTTATTAAAACTTAGTGGCGAAGCCTTAATGGGTAAAAAAGAATTTGGGATCGATTCGGATGTTTTAGAGCAATATGCCCTCGAAATAAAACGTGCTTATGAAACTGGGGCCCAAATAGCTATCGTTATAGGTGGAGGTAATATTTTTAGAGGAGTACAAGGAGTTCAGGGTGGTGTAGTAGATAGAGCTCAGGGCGATTATATGGGGATGTTGGCTACCGTAATCAATGCGATGGCCTTGCAAGGAGCATTAGAAAAATATGGCTTAAAAACCCGATTGTTATCGGCCATTAAAATGGAACAAATATGTGAACCTTTTATTCGCCGTCGTGCTATTCGACATTTAGAAAAAGGTAGGATTGTTATATTTGGAGCAGGAACCGGTAACCCTTATTTTACAACCGATTCGGCGGCATCACTAAGGGCTGTAGAAATTGAAGCCGACGTTATCCTTAAAGGAACGCGCGTGGATGGTGTTTATACTGCCGATCCTGAAAAGGATCCGAGCGCTCAAAAATTTGACACCATATCGTTTACCGAAGTCTATAAAAGAGGTTTAAATGTAATGGATTTAACTGCCATTACCCTTTGTAAAGAAAACAATTTACCCATTATTGTTTTTGATATGAATAAAGTAGGAAATTTAATTAATATTATAAAAGGGGAATCTGTTGGTACGCTCGTAGCTGGCTAAATCTTTTTAAAAATTAAGATAACCCCTAAGATAATATAGATATAGCCTGCCGTATAATTAATGGCAAGCAGTACTCTTTCGCTTAGTTTTTTTCCAATATAATTAGCTAAAATACTAAGGGCCACTTCAATTCCAAAAATTGATAGCATAGCCCCAATAAAAAAGTAAATGGACTCGACAGTCGTATAAGCATTGACTCCTTTTAAATAGGTTTGAATAGCCAACCAGGTTAAAAAATTAACTGGATTCATGAAATTAAGCACAAAACCTTTGCTAATAAAAAAGAAATGACTTTTTTTTACGATTTCTCCATTCTTATCAATTTCATTTTTTTGCGGAAAAAATTGATAAATACCCAAAGCCACTAAGAGAATTCCGCCCGAATATTTTATCGCTTCTTTGTATTTCTCTATTTCATCAATATAATGAGAGCCAAAGAGAATGATCGAAAGGAGTAAAATGTCGCTTAATACAACGCCAATGGCTATGTCAAAGCCTTTCTTGAAACCATGGGATATGCTGTTTTGAATAAGGGCAAAAAAGATGGTACCAAATCCAAAGCCTAAAATAACTCCAGCACCAATTCCTGAAAAGAAAGGAAATATGATTTGGTTCAAGTTGCCAGTTTTATTAGAGTATGGGAATTAAAATTTTATCTTACCAAAATAACCGTTCCCGAAAATTTATAGAGTTCCTTACTAAAACTGGTTATTTTTACTTCGTAAACATAAGCATCCATTTGTACGGGTTCGTTTTTATACAGGCCGTTCCATGGCTCATCGAGTCTATGCGATTCGTAAACCTTTTCGCCCCAACGGTTAAATATTAATATTTGAAAGGTTTCGAAACCACTGGCTTCAATCCAAAATTTATCATTTTTTAATGGACCCGATCCGTCGGGACTAAAAACATTGGGTATATACACCAACATATCAGGAATTATGGTTACCGGTTTTATAATACTATCGCGGCATCCGAATTCACTTTCTACTTTTAGGGTTACATAATACGTCATCGTATCGCTCGAATAGAAATAAACAGGGCTATGGTCGGTAGAGGTATCGATGTCGATTTTAAGATCTCCAAAATCCCAGTAATGACTGGTTAGTTTAGTGTTGTAACCTGTACTATTATTCTTAAATTTAAATCGGGGCAATGCGGCTGTGGTTTTATTGTTTGGATCTGGATCAAAATCGGCCTTTGGCATAGGATATACTTCAATGGCAATTGGGCCAATAGAGGTGTCACAACCTTTCTCGCTTACAATTCTTAACGATACGGTTTTAGAACCAGCTTTAAGAAAATTGAAGCTTGGATTTTGTTTGGTATCTGCGCCTTCATTATTAAAGTTCCAAGTATAGGTCGCTTTTGATGAATCCACCTCATTAGTAATTCTTGTTTTAAAATTAACCGTATGAGGCTCGCAACCAGCTGTGTCATCTACCAGTAAATAAGCGTGTGGTTTTGGATTAATGGTAATGTTAATATTATCTTGAGCAAATGGGCAAACGCCCTCTGATTCAGTAAATGCCGTAACTACAACCTTTGTAACACTATCGCTTCGTGGTTTTATATTAAATGTTGTGGGGTTTAAATTCGAAAGTTGAAGGTTATTGTCAAAATAGGCAATGCCACTATTGGCACTATGAACCCAACTAATTTTAGAAGTGAATTTATAATCAGCCGTAAGCACAAAGTTCATGGCATTGGTTCTGCATTGTTCAATATCAGGAGTGAGAATATCGAGAATAGGTTTACTTTGTACAAATACCCTTAAAGTTTTAGAGGTATCGCACTTTGTAGTGGGATGCACGTAGGTATACGTTAAGGTAATCCATTTGTCGCGTTCGGTTGATGAAACCGATGTGGGTTTAAAAACCGAACCACTTATGACTCCAGCCACCGAACTTGTCCAAGTCCCACCTGTTGGGCTTGCATTTAAGGTTACGTCGGCATCTATTTCGCAAAACTTTCCTGAATCGCCGGCAGGGCTTATCCATATCGTAACTTTTGGAAGTGGATTGATTCTAATTACCGTATCTCGTTTTACGTAACAACCACTCGAAACATCAAAATACCTCAATTTGTATAAACCTGGTCCATTTTGCAAATTCAATTTATTGGTATTTAAGGTATCGCCATTGTTGGCGTCCATACCTGGTTGAAGAAATACTTTCGATTTTGTGGCCGAACTATCCACTACAATCCATTTGCCTGTAAGGGGTTTTGTATTGCTTATGGTGTTTAGGTTTACAATACCGGCATCAATACACAGATCCGAAAACCCATTAAAACTTATTTTAGGTATACCAATCAAATAAAACCAAGCCGTATCTTTATTAAAACATCCTTCGCCGTCTTGAATTTCAATTTCAATGGCAAGGGAGTCGAGGTTGCTTCCTCTAAGATCAATAATCGAATCGCTCACTCTTAACCACAAATCATAATTTAAGCTTGGGTCTCTATCTTCCATAATATCTCCGATTGAAACAAGGCCACCTCCAGTTCTTGCTATGGATTGAATTAATTTAAATTGCACATTCACCATGGCGTTTAAATTTTGAGGCGCTTTAATGTAGGGTTTGAGGGGCGTCCAGTTAATGTTTTGACAAATAGTACCCCCTTCAAATTTTAAGCCCGGAAGTGGATTTATGGTAAAGCGGACGCTATCAATACTCACACAAGTTGTAGTGGGTTCGGTATAGGTATAAATCAGGCTAAATATCCCTGCTTTTGTAGGATTACAGGCCTGTGGCGTTAAAAAAGAATTGCCAGATACAAACGATGCATTTTGCCGACAGCTCCATATACCTCCCGTAGGACTCGCAAATGTGCTGCTACCCAATGAAACATTGCCATAATCACAACAATATTTTTGAGGAGGAATCATGGTTAATTGAGGCAAAGGATTAACGCTAACAACCATGGTGTCGAAACCATAGCAACGCAAAGTATCTTCCTGAACTTGTAATTCTAACAAAAAGGTATTGCCGGCTTTAATCTTAAAACAATATTTTTCTTGGGTCGAAAACGATGGAGGTGCTTTGGGTAAACCCAAATACCAAATATACGTTCCGATTTTCGAATTGGCTACGGTATCCAAACCACTGGCCATCAAACAAAGGGTGTCGTTAAAACACAGAGTTTGATCGGGCCCAGCATTAGGGTAAAGGGTGTCATTTACCAAAAGGTTAAGCGTGTCGGTCCATTGGCATCCCAATGTATCTCTAACATTAACGGTATATAGCCCTCGACGTGCCACGCGCACTGCGGTGTCGGTATTCAAATCAATTCCATTATACTGCCATTTCCAAAATAAGGTATCGCCTTGTTGGAGGGTGTCGCCTTTATTAGGATCTATCCAATATGCAAAATTTGCATTGGGAGTAAGGGTTATGCTATCATACCAGCAAAGCCTCATATCGGGCCCCATGTCTACTTTTGGATTAGGTTTTAGGTATACGCTTATGGTGTCGAAAGCGGTACATTTATTATTGTCGGATATTTCAACTCTAAACGTAGTGTCTTGAGTTTTCATGTCCACATCTATATAATCGAAGGTATCTTTTTGACTAAAATTTGGAGTAAACCACTGGTATTTAAATGTTGGTACGCCATGAGCTACTTTTGCGCCCAAACGAAGGCTTGTGCCAGCACACACAAATGTGTCGGGGCCGAGCGCCAAGTCAACTTCAAGCAATGGGGGCACCACCAAAGTGTCGAAATAATCGGTAGGACAGTTTACAATATTATTTATTCGATGGTGAATAATGTATTTGCCACCTTTTCTGAATTGTATGGTATCCTTGTTTTTAGTCGATTTAATTCCGTTGTTACTTTTAAAGAAATAGTGCGTTTTGTTTAAGGGTTGGTTTACCGAATCAGATACTTCCCAATAATACGAGGCGGGCACCTTAAATCCTCCAAATAATTTACTTTCGATTGTGTATTTTCCACAAATGAGGGTATCTACATTTCGCAAGGCTTCGGCCACTGGTTTCACAATTATTGAAAACGATCGGGTGGTTAAGGCATTTTTAGGACAAGCATCGTCGATGGCTGTAGCTGTAAAGGTATAGGGTAAATCGCTGGCCTGATTTTTTTTAGGGGTCCAACAAAATGTGGCAATTTTTTCGCGTGCTTTTTGGTTTTTAATAACAAAGGTTGCGCCCGGAATTCCTCGGTTCCAAGTTAGGTTTACCGTGTCGGGAGCGGGGGTCTTGGCGGGTGGTGGTGGCACAAATGGTTTATCTTCGGTGGTTATTTCAAAACAGAGTTGGGTGCCCGCACATACGCTGTATTTAAATAGTTTATTGGTTATTTTAGGTGGATTATTCGAGGGACAGGTTTGTATGATAAAGTGCATATCACGCCGGGTAATTCCTATATTTTCATACACACCACTTGAATTTTTTCGCCACTCGTCTATTTGCATCACCACAATGGCTTCCTGTCCGCATTCGGTAGGGGTAAAAATTAAATCGCCAGTTTCGGGGTCCATAAAAATACCAATTGGAGGATCGGCATTTGGGTTCGACTTATTTTGGTCGGTCCAACCGGTTGGAAAATATGGCTTTAGTGGGTATTTGCCCGAATAGCCTCCTGAATAATTCGAAATTGTTCCTTTGCCCGAAAAAGCATTGGCTAACGAATACGATAAGGAATCGTAATTAACCGTATCTACCGCACCGTTATTAAAAAAATAGGGCTGATTGCAGCAAAGAATAGCCACAGGGTCGTTGGTTAATTGAGGGGAAGTATTACAAGGTTTTTTGCAAGCGTTAATTTCTAGATAGGTATAAAAACCACCAGAAGGTCCGGTGGTGATGTTTACACTTCGGCAGCAAATGTTGGCAGTAGCCACCGAAAATCGGCAGCATCCATTTTTCATCGGTGTTCGTAAGTCTATCGTACCTTCGAATGTGTGTTTTTCAATGCCATAAGGATAAGATCCATTACAGGGTTGTTCGCATTTGCTTATTTCCTTTTTGCACGTTTTGGTAATGTCTTTTATGGCCGTTCTGGTCATAGTTACCGAGCCTAAATTGCTTCCACCCGAAACACAAGTTAAGGCCAATTGGGTAGGAACAGTTCCTGCGCTCGAGCAGTTTTCGGATGTGCCACATTTTGGGCTCTGTCCTAGGACGTAACACCCTCTACAATCTCTATAAAAATTTATGATAATTGTAAAAATACTATCGTTTGTTTTTGAGCAGCGATAGGTAATATCCGAACCCATTATATGATCGGCTTTGGCACCAAAAGCCGAAAAGAATAGGATAAGGAAAATTGTTTTGAGTAATAAATTTTTCATCCTTTAATACTTACGAAAATAAAGACTCATCGCAAAGATTTTATGTTGCATGATTGCTAAATTTTTGGCAATTTAAACAATTATTATAACTATTCACAACGGTGCAATTTTTGTAATCAAATATTGCCTTTATCTCCTCTATTCAAATCCTAAATTGATTTTTTATTGTACGTTTGTAACATGAGCGGTAAACGTACGGATAAATTGGCAAGGCAAATTCAACGCGACTTAGGTGAAATTTTTAACTCTTTGACGTATAGGTTATTCGAAAATGCGTTTATTACCATTATGGAAGTAAGGGTTTCGGCCGATTTGGGCATAGCCAAAGTGTATATTGGTATAATGAATTATGCAAAAAAACAGGAATTATTAGAACTAATACAGCATCATAATCCAATTATTAGGAAAATGCTAAGTGACAAAATTGGAAAACAAGTTCGCAAAATTCCGAATTTGAACTTTTATTTAGACGACACTCTAGATCACGCTGAACATATTGAGCAGCTTCTCGAAAAAATAAGAGTGGAGGAAAAAAATAAATAGCATGCAAATCTTGTAAATTGAAGATTCTCTAAATTATATGAGGTTGCCATTAATATTTGCCATGCGCTATGTGTTTTCGAAAAAGAAAACGAATGCCATAAATATTATTTCGGCCATTACAGCGCTCGCTTTTGCCATAGGCGCTGCCGCCATGTTGATCATTCTCTCGGCCCTAAATGGTTTCGAAAATACCCTCACAGGCCTTTTTACCGCATTCGATCCTGCCTTGAAAATAGAAACTATAAAGGGTAAAACATTTCAACTCGATTCGATACTGTATAAAAAAATAGCTCAAACCGAGGGGGTAAAAGATATATCGGTGGTAGTTGAAGACAATGCGGTGCTTAAATATGGCGAGTCTCAAGAAATTGCAATTATTAAAGGCGTTTCTGATAATTATAATCGCGTAACTCAAATTGACAGCACCCTTGTAGAAGGATCTTTTATGTTGGGCCATGAGGCATTAAATGGAGGCGTATTTGGCTACGAACTCGCCAATAAATTAGGCATACATATTTCGAGTTCGGTAGGGTTTGTAACTATTTATATTCCTAAAAAAGGGAATTTGGAAAATCTTAATCCCGAACAAAACATAACCATCGATAAAGTTTTGCCAACCGGAAGCTTTTTTGTTCAAGAAGAAATTGATGGCAAATACCTTCTGGTGTCTCTAGATTTTGCTCGAAAGTTGTTTGGATACAAAAATGAAGTTTCGGCTTTTGAGGTTTCAGTTACGGATCATAAAAGTGTTGAATCCGTTTCGAAGGCTATAAGCTTAATTCTTGGGCCGAATTTTACCATAAAAAACCAATATCAACAGAAGGAAAGTATCTATAAAATTTTTAGAAGCGAAAAATTAGCCACCTTTTCCATCCTTAGTTTTATAGTGCTCATAGCAGCTTTTAATTTGGCAGGATCGCTTACCATGTTGATTATTGAAAAAGAAAAAGATGCAGTTATCCTTCGCAGCATGGGCATAGGCGAGCATACGCTTAAATACATTTTTATTTTTTCGGGACTAATAATAGCGGGTATTGGCTCGCTTATTGGCCTGATTGTAGGTGGATTGGTATGTTGGCTTCAATTAAAATTTGGATTATTGAGTATTGAAAATAGCGTCATAGATGCCTATCCCGTTCAACTTCAAGTCTTCGATTTTTTAATAATTTTATTAATTTCGATAGCCATAGGATTGATAACTGCATGGATTCCCATTCGAAAAATCGGAAGCAAAGCATAAATAAAAGTTTAAAGTAAATACGTTGAATTTAGATTCTAAATCATTTTTAATTGTTGGCTTAGGAAATATAGGTCAAGAGTATGAGCGAACCCGTCATAATATTGGATTTGATGTTTTGGATGCTCTTGCCAAAAAACGTGAAGTTTCTTTTTTGGCCGATAGGCTTGCCAGTTCACTTCTTATTAAATTAAAAGGCAAAAAAATCTACTGCATAAAGCCTACTACCTATATGAATTTGAGCGGAAAAGCCTTAAAATTTTGGATGGATAGTTTTAAAATACAGCAAGAAAATATTTTGGTAATTGCCGACGATTTAGCCTTACCGCTTGCTAAATTGCGCTTGCGCCGCAAAGGAAGCGATGCGGGGCATAACGGACTTAAAAGTATTAATGAAGTGTTAGGTTCAACCGAGTATGCTCGATTAAGGTTTGGTATTGGCAATGCTTTTGATAAAGGACAACAGGTGAATTTTGTGTTGGGGAAATGGGAAGAATCTGAAGTAGAAGCTGTGGCCAATGGAATTGAACAGGCCGTAAATGCTATAGAGTTGTTTGTATTGGAGGGCTGCGATAGAGCCATGCTAAAATACAATTAATGGCCATGAAGAAGAAAAAGTATTTACTTGAATGGGACGAAACCTCCGAACAAAATAATATTCTGGGCATTGTGTCGTCAACTACCCATCTTAGTTTTGTCCATAATTTAAACAAAACCACTTCTTATGATTTTTGTAGAACCGACGACTTGAGCAAAGCCATTGGAAACGACACTTTGTATTTTGTTAAATATATATATGAAGATGTCGAGCAAAGCAATCGTTATGTTTTAGTGAAAAATAAAGGTATTGGCGGAAGTTTAGGAAATGAATTTAAGGGGTTTGATTATATCTTAATACTCATAACAGAGCACACCGAAACCTTGAGTAAAAGCAAAGAATTACTCTTATCTCAAAGTTTCATTCAAGCCGTGGTAGAAGTTGATACCCATAAAATTTCGGAAGCCAACAAACAGTTGCTCGAATTTTAGCGTCCAAGTTTAAGGCTAGTGTTCATAAAATTGGATGCACATAACGTTTTGGTTAAATTAGAAATTAGCGAATGCCTTATTTTTGTACCGATATTTAATATCAAAAATGAAACACAATTTATCGAAGTCTTTAAAATCAAATCTCCCTTATAATAAAACAAGAATTATAGCAACGATTGGCCCGGCAACGTCGAGCTACGACATGTTAAAAAAAATAATCAAAGCTGGGGTTGATGTGTGCCGTATTAATTTTTCACATGGCGAGCATGCAAGTCATTTGGAAATTATCAATCGGATTAAAACCATCAATGAAGAACTTGGAACGCATATCTGTATTTTGGGCGATTTGCAAGGGCCTAAATTGAGAATTGGAGAAATCGAAAAGGGGTTTGTTGAATTAAAACGCGGCGAACGAATAATTCTTAGCAGCGAAAAATGCATAGGCACCAAACAACAGCTCTATATAAACTACCAAAATTTGGCGCACGATGTCAAGCCAGGCGAAAGGGTATTGCTCGATGACGGCAAAATTGAATTAAAATTCACAGAGATTTTGAGCGACACAACAGTGTTGGCGCAAGTAATAGTTGGTGGTTTATTATCTTCTCGAAAAGGGTTTAACCTCCCCAATTCAAATTTATCGGTACCAAGTTTAACCCCAAAAGATCACAAAGATTTGCGTTTTGCCTTAGAAAACGATGTCGATTGGATAGGGTTGTCGTTTGTAAGAGAGGCCAATGATATTGTTGAACTCCGTAAAATCATCAACACGTATAATCCTCGTACTCGAATAATTGCAAAAATCGAAAAACCCCAAGCCGTCAAAAATTTTGATGCCATCCTAAAAGTAACCGATGGCATAATGGTAGCAAGAGGCGATTTAGGTGTAGAAATGCCAATGCAAAAAGTGCCCATCATCCAAAAGCAAATTGTTGAAAAATGCATTATTGCCGCCAAACCTGTAATAATAGCCACGCAAATGATGGAGAGTATGATCGAAAATTCGACGCCCACACGTGCCGAGGTAAATGATGTGGCGAATGCGGTTTTGGACGGTGCCGACGCCGTAATGTTAAGTGCCGAAACCTCCGTTGGCAAACATGCCTTAAAAACGATTCAAGTGGTTGAAAAAGTTGTACGTGAAATCGAATCGAATGCAAATCCATATTACAAAGGCATTAAGCCAATGCCTGATAGCCCTACATTTATTTCGGACGAATTGTGTTTTACGGCGGTTAGAATGAGCGAGCACCTAAAGGCCAAAACTATTATAGGCATGACCCATTCTGGATATACCGGAATTAAATTAAGTTCATTTCGCCCCAATTGCGACATTGTGGTGTTTACTCATAATTTGCCGGTATTGCGAACCCTAAACCTTGTGTGGGGCGTTAGAGGATTTTATTATGAAAATGAAGAAAGCACCGACAAAACCATAAGCGACGCCTTGGAGGTACTTAAAGAAAAGAATTTTGTAAAAATTGGCGACATTGTGATAAACTGTGCCAGTATGCCCATTCAAGCCAAGCAAAGAACCAATACGCTTAAAGTGAGTGTAGTAGAATAATTTAGACTTAAAAGAAGGGTTTCTTAAAATGCCATGAGCGTTTAGCGGCAACTGGCTTCATCTATATAAAGAATAATTTTTTCTTCACGCGATTGATCGCTTGAGTTTTTGATTTTTTGAACCCCCCAAATTAGGGTTCGGTCACTTATCCAAGGCGTTTGAAGGGCCACATATTCACTTATATCTTCATCATCGGGGTTCATGCGTGGCCAATCGCAAGGCTCCATAGCCAGTATTGACCCGGGCAAAACACTTACTCTATTCAATTTCCCTATGGCATTAAAGGAGGCATAAAGCGTAGAATGGCGCACTGTAAAATTTACTTTTTGGGCAATGGTTTTATAAAGGCGATTGAATTGCAAAGGCAGAGTTTGATCCCATTTTAAGTGCCCCTTTTTGTCGAAACAAAGAACCAAACAAAACGTATACGAATAGCCTTCGAACGAAGGAGTTGCTTGACCATTATGGTCCGAAGTTTTTGAATAGACGGGATAAAATGCTTCGGCGGTTACAAAATATTCAGAATCGGTTTCTATAACCTCGTTTAGCCATAGATGAGTTTTAAATGAAGTAGAGATTTGAGGTTCTCCGCTTGGGCTTCGGTTGGAAGCGGATGCTAAATATGGCCTCGCCGATTTTAAAGTTGATAGGTTGTATAAATTAATGGGAGAGGGGTTTAAAACCGAATCTATGGTATAACTGTAAAATCCTTGAGTATAAAATAAATTTGGGTTTACGTCGGGAGCAAAAGGAGCAGAGTCAAAAGTTCCTATAATGGCCTTATTATTCCTAGATGTGAGCAGCTTGGCGTTTTGAAAATAAATTTTAGCAGGCGATTCAAGGTTAATGC
>CAMDXE010000075.1 GCA_945878925.1 Chitinophaga pinensis | reverse complement strand
TCTTGCCGTAAGGGAGGCTACAAAAAAATGGAGCCTGCCTATCCGCGACTGGGGCATCATATTTAATCAATTTTTAATTATTTTTGAAAATAGATTAAAATGGTAAAAATATTAACTTTTTAACTTACACACTTTAAGGGATAGTGTCGGTGTTCGCTTGCATTAGGGGCTGTCAGCCCCTATAACCCTGACCTTCTTTTTTTCTTAACAAAAAAAGAAGGCAAAAAAGTCAAGCCAAAAATATACTCCCAACCCATCGCCAACCCACGCCCGTATTTGCTCATTAATTTATATATATTTTTAGGGGCATTCGCGAACCTCATTCTTCGGTATTTGGCAACCCTCCGCGATTTATACCTTATAAGTCCTCGTTGCATGCGATGACAAGTTATGTATGGCAGTACGCCAATATGTTGCTCACTTGCGAGACGCAAGCGAGAGCAAAGAAAAATAACAGAGTAAACCTTAGATTACAAGTGGCTGAATCGCAGGGCTTGATTATGGGTTCTTACCAAATAAATGCCCTTTATCAAATGGCTTATATCTGTGTGTTGGATACCTTGCTCACATTTTTTTTCTAAAACAAGTTTGCCGTCCATGCTATAAATTTGGATTTCGGAAGGCCTATCTAATTGAAGACTTAAAATATTGCCCACAGGATTTCCTAAAATTACCGTGTTTTTATCGTTTTTAAAATCCAGGGATTTAATTTCGGTATAGGATTTGGTTCCATCATAATCGCTTTGTTTGATTCGATAAAAGTTGGTTCCAAAAGCCGGTTGGGTATGAACAAACGAATAGTTTTTTATGCTTTGGCTTTGGCCAGCAGCAGCTTGTATATTTATGGATATAAAATCAATACCGTTGAGGCTGTGTTGCACTTCAAAAAAATCGCTGTTTGTTTCTTGTGCGGTGCTCCATTGTATATGGGCCTGATTGCCCACGGGAGTGGCGGTAAAACTTAACCAGGTAACGGGCAAGGGTGCGGAGGATGCAGCCAGCGAAATTTCTTTTAAAGGCACATTGCTTAGGGCGCTGCTCAACACATAATTGTTGGTGGCATCGTTGGTGGTACTGCTATGATTGGCCCATGTGCTACCGGTATAGTTATTTACTTGCAAGGCACTTTCGGTAAGGCCATTCAACTCCCCATCGCTGTAATTTATTTGAACGGTGCCGCTATAATTATTGGTTACCGCCCCAAACAAATAAACACGACTTACATACGTTGGGCCCGGAGGGCTTGATAAGGTGGTGTTTTTGGTAATGCTATTCACGCCGCTTAGGGTAAAACTGGAAGAGGGCGTAAGGGTTAATCCCTCGGTGTGAAAAATGGTATTGGCCGATATGAATAAACTTGTTCCAGATGCTATACTCAAAGTTTGTGCCGTAGCAGTATTAATGCCAAATGTACACAATAGGGACAATAGGAATACGTAGGGTTTCATATATTTTATTAGCAGGAGGGTTTCTTTTATTTTTTAATGGGCGTTCACTTTTACTTTATTTGCGAAGCAGAAAGGAAGTATTTTAATTGGTCAATTTCTTTTTGTTGGTTTTCAATAAGTTGCTGCTGTTCTTGCATAGCTTTTACCATTACCGGCAATAAATTGCTATAACGGGCTTCCAATCTTTCGGGATTTTCGGTGCTTACCAAATCCAGGTTTTGGCCAATGGATGAACTGTTTTGCAATTCCAATAATTCTTGAGCAATAAACCCGGCGGCTTTTACACCCACCTTGGCTTTGTCGCGGGTATTCCAGATATAGGTTACTGGCTTGAGTTTTTTAACAAAATCAATACCCTCTGTAATAGGTTTTATTTCAGCCTTATCGCGTCGGTCGGATAGGGCGGTAATGGAGGTAACTTGGCAGCGAAGAGTTGAAATGGATGAATTCCCCAATGTTATTTCGTTGGTTGCAGTTGCAGAAGAAGCTTGTGAAGAATCACCAATACAAGTAATATTATACCCTGTAGTTATATTATATCCAGCTTTATTACCTATTGCAGTGTTTCTTTTTCCTGTGGTATTAGAATAAAGTGAATACACCCCGTTTGCTGAATTGGAATAACCTGTAGAATTGTTATAAAGTGAACGAAATCCTATACCTGTATTGTTAGTTGCTGTGCTATTTCCACGAAGCGCATCCATTCCATAGGCGGTGTTTTCACTTCCAGTTGTATTAGTAGAAAGCGCATAAAATCCATTTGCAGTATTATTATGCCCCGAAACATTTGAATAAAGAGCGTAATAGCCATTTACAGTATTCTGATTTCCAATGGTATTTGAATAAAGTGAATAAACACCATTAGCGGTGTTATTATTCCCTGTGGTATTAGAACGAAGTGCATAATCGCCATTTGCAGTGTTTTGAACACCTGTGGTATTTAGGTAAAGTGCGTGATAGCCATTTGCTGTATTTTCACCACCAGATGTATTTGAATAAAGTGCGTAATAACCATTAGCTGTATTTCCAGCACCAGATGTATTTGAATAAAGCGCATTAGCCCCATTTGCTACATTATAAGATCCAGTAGTGTTTGATGAAAGCGTTTGATATCCAACAGCTGTGTTTTGATTTCCGGTATTATTTGCAGCAGTTGTTGAGCCTCTTAAAGCCTCGTATCCAACAGCAACATTTTGATTATCAAATCCCGTTGTTGTGCTATTAGAATTTCTCATTGCATAGTTGCCTATTGCAGTTGCCCTACTGCCAGTTAAGTTAGAATATAATGCTTCTAAACCCATAGCAATATTATGACTACCAGTGGTATTGGCATCAAGCGTTCTATAACCATCTGCGGTATTATAACTTCCAGTAGTATTTGAAAAAAGTGCGCGAAAACCATTTGCAACATTAGCACCCCCTGAAGTATTTGTTTTAAGCGCATTATCCCCATTTCCAGTATTATAAGACCCAGTATTTTGCTTAAGCACTTCATAACCAATTGCGGTATTATTAGTCCCTGTAATATTTGTATAAAGAGCACCTTTGCCATAGGCGGTATTATAGGCGCCTGAGGTATTGCTATAAAGCGCTAGATGACCACTAGCTGTGTTAGAATGACCAGTGGTATTGGTATAAAGAACTCTATAGCCAATTGCAGTATTATCATTGCCAGAAGTAATTGCTTGCAAAGCACCAATAACAACTCCTGTGTTTTGGGCAGCACTACTTAGTGTGCCTGTAGTTTGGTGCCCAACTAATAAACTTCCAGTAAAATTTGCACCTTCTGTTTTGCTTAATAGTTCAGAGCTAATACGTATCCAAGCATCACTTGTATAATAATAAAACCCTGCAGTTCCATCGGTTTGGTAAATGAGCAATCCGGCTGTGGGTGAACTTATGGATGTTTTTTGGGATGCGGTCATCCTCGGAACCAAAAATCCTTTGGTGGTTGAGGTTAGATCCAAGGCGGATGAAGCATTGGGAGAACTGGTGCCAATGCCAACTTGGGCTTGGGCCGAGAGTGTAATAAGTAATGTAATTAGGAGTGTTAGCTTTTTTATTTTAAAGGTGCAAGGTATGCTGTATTTTTATCCCTATTTTTTTTTTTTGGGTTGTAAATGTTATAGTTTTTTATATTTTAAGCATTTGGGATTAATTTCGCGATATGAGATTGGGATTGTTATGTTTCTTGACTATCAAGCGTACCCTTTGTTAATTCAAAAGATAGAATTAATATTGTTGACATTAATAAAATTTAAAAATGAAAAATAGTCTTCTGCTCTTGGTTTTATTTGGTTCATTGTTTTCGAGCGCTCAAAAAACGAAATTGGATGTAAAGTACGACAGAGATTCGAGTATGGTAAGCATCGACGGGGTTCGTAGTTTTAAAATGGAGAAAATTGATTGTGGCTTTGGAATGGTCGATTGCCATTTTGATGTTTTTGATTTGGAGGGAAACAAACTCATCCGAATCAATTTTCGCTCCTTTAAATCGCCGGTAGAAGTGAGCAAATACAATAAAGATGGGACGGTGTCTTATTATGAATTCATTTTTTTAGAATCGAAACAAAAAGCCGAGATCGCTTTTATGAGTATAAATTCGGAAAAACTAGCCAGAAGTATTTTGTCAAATAAACTAATGGTGGATGGAAAACTGAATCATAGCGCGGTTGAAGAGTTTATACTAGTTAATGGAACTCCTTTTTCGGATAGGGTAAAATTTTAAATATCTATTAGAGTTGCCCAATGCTGTCGCTTGCATCTTGCAAGTGACTGACTTTTTTCTTATGCCTCCGGTATAATACAATCTGCAAATTCTGTTCTATCGCATGCATCTTGCGATCTTTTTTAAGAATGGCAGGATGCCTGAATCTTGCTCACTTGCGAGACACAAGCGAGAGCATAGAACTTTCTGGCAACCTTATTAAAATCTCGGATAGGGTAAAATTTTAAATATCTATTAGAGTTGCCCAATAAGGACAACTCCAATAGAAAAAATTCTACAAACCAGCCAAAGTCTTGCCTTTGGGATAGCGTATTTGATAGGTGAACTTTATTTTTTTCGATTCCTTAGGTTCTAATTTCAGTTTCCAAGAAAGCATGCCCGTGGCTTCGTCCAATGTGGCGCCATCGCCTTCAAGCAAATCAACTTTAAGTTCGTTGCTGCCGTTTTTTACTGGAATTTGATCGTCTAATGCCACTTCGATGGCTATAGATTTGGTATTGCGAACCATTAACTCGATGGTGCGGGTTTCGATTTTTTCATCCGAATATGCCTTTTCTTTATAATTCTCTTTGATTTTTTTTCGGCTAATGGCAATGCTTTTGTCCCTGCCCAAATTTATACTAAGCGTATCGTTGGTGGTTAAGGCTTCCAAATACATTTCGCCAATATAGGCGCCATCGAAATAAAGACGTGAATTGCCAGGCAAAATATTCATGTCTTCCCAGCCGGTAACCTTTGCCATCAAAAACGCATCGGCGCATAATTTTGGCACAGCTGCAAATTGCATAATCATGGGCACTTCTTTTTGATTGATGAGAACTTTATGAATTTTGCCGTCGGCGGCAATGGTATAGTTTAGTTTAATTTCGTATTCGGTGCGAATAATACTCTCGGTGATTTGCACATAGGTTTCAACAAACTTTTTATCTTCTTGTATCTCGTCGTCATAATTACGCTCAGCTTTTGTAACCGAAATGGTTTCTACTTGCATGGGCATGCTTGCATTTGACAAGGATTTGGCATGCCTGTTTTTTTGCAAATAGTCGACAAATCCTAAATACCATGGACTTAATTGGGGCTTTACATTGGTTTCGTTTGGATTGCTGGTGCTTAAGGTAATGGGAACATTAGCCCATTCGAGGCCTGTATTTTGAGTAACGTTTGCAAAATATTTCAATTGAAATGTATTGGTTTGCGAGGCTGCTTGAAGATCATAAACCGGAACCCAGCTTGCCCCCTGAACAAAATAATTAAAATTTATTTGAGTGCTTATGGGGCCTTCGGCAAATACCGTAATCGCTACTTGATTAATTTGTTGAGCATGGCTGTTATTATGGGCGGTTTGATTATTCTGCAAAAGAAGCAGGGTATTGTAGCGCGCATCTAATTTATTTTTTAGTTTTTGAAGTTTGGCTTGGGCTCGCTCAACTTTTAAACTCTGTTCGTAAATGCTGCTTAGTTTTTCCTTCAAAAAAGCCATTCCGTCGCGCAAGGTTGCCAACGAATCTCTAAGGGTTTGCCCTTTAATAATGCGATTGGTGAGCAGCATGTTTTTTTCCGTTTCGAGTATATACGTTTTATTATGTAAATCTTGAATGAGGTACTTTAGTTCGTCCAACGAATCTAAAACGTGTTCGATTTCTTTATCGTATTTGTGTATGCTCACTTCTTTTTCTTTATATTTTATTTGATGTTTTAGGTCCATAACCACTGCTCCTTTGCAGCTTGCTTGAAGGGAAGCCACATTTATTAACGACGAAATATTTTCGAAAATTAATTCGGTATTGCCAGCCGGCAGCGATACATTGTCGCTGTAGTACAAATGCGCTCCCTGCAGATAGACAGTAACTTTGTTGAGTTTTGGAAAATAAGCCTTTGATGCTTGCAAGGACATGGACAGATTGAAGTGCAATAAAAAAAATACAACACTAATCTTAAGGGTTCTGTTTGAATTTGTTAATCGTTTCATGGTCTTTATAGTTTGTTTTTAAATTAAGGGTACACCCATTGGATGACCATTTAATTCAAATTCCATAAAATCTTTTTTTTAGTGTGCTGGCAAATGCCAAAGAGGCTTATTAAATTGGCACCCATTCTAGTTTTTTTTTCTAACCTTTGCCGTTCATGACCTTGAAGATTAATCAGGCCTCCGACAACGAACTCATAAGCGCCTATAGCGTTCATGGGAATACGGCTGCCGTAGGTGAGTTATTCAAACGTCATTCATTAATGTGTTTTGCAGTTTGCAATGCCTATTTCAAAAACACTAACGAAGCGCAAGATGCTGCCATGAGCATTTTCGAAGATTTATTTAAAACCTTAAAAAAACATGAGATCGTAAATTTTAAGAGTTGGCTACACAGTGTATGTCGAAATTATTGCCTCATGAAATTGCGCAATTCAGAAACAAAACATGCTAAAAGCCAAGTTTCTATAAACGACGAATCGTTTGGTATGGAATTCAGTTCTCTTATGCATCAAAATGATAACACCTCAGAAAAAGAAAATAAAATTGTGGCCTTAGAAAGCGCCATTTTAAAACTGAAGGGCAAACAAAAACAATGCATAGAATTATTTTACTTACAACAAAAAAGCTACGAACAAATAAGTAAGCTCACCGGATATAGCATCAACGACGTGAAGAGCAACCTTCAAAATGGAAAACGAAATTTAAAAATAATGTTAGGCGACACGTATTTCAACCTATTTATAACGCTACTATGGACCAGCAATCTTGCATAAGCAACCCCTTTTGGTTGGATTATAGTCTTCGAAAACTTAGCCAATCTCAACTCAACACCATTCAAAAGCATGTTGACTCGTGCGAGATATGTTCGGACATTAAAAAAGGAATTGACGCCATGACAAATCCAAAAGAACTTGGCGCTATCGTTGAAGGTATAAATATAAAAGTAAGTACGTTTAATAAAAACAAACACAACTTAACCATGCTTTGGTATTGGAGCGCCGCAGCATTTTTAGTATTTGGGCTTGGGTTAAGTTTGTATTTTATGAACCGCCCCGCTTCATTAGCGCTTCAAATGGCCGAGGAAGCTACAAACGAACTTCATGTAAACGAAATTCCAATCGACACTCCTCGATTGAATTATAAGGTGCCAGAAAAACAAATGGTAAATTCGGCAACCATACGCTCAATACCCGAAACCAATAAGGACTTTGCTTTGGAAGATATGGCTGAAGAAAAAAACAAAGCCAGTTTTATGGAAGACGATTCGGAAGATCGTAGCACTCAAAAAAACCTGGAAACTGCCCCTACATTTACTTTTTCGAAAACCGACTCCAACAGCAAACCGGTGACGATGGTGATGGATACTAAATCGAATTTGGATGATTCATACGCTCTACCTCCCAGTGCCGAATCGAAAGACAAGGAAATTAAAACCATTGAATCGGTTCAAATTGCAAGCCAAGAATCGTCAGCATTCAAAAAATTAAATATCAAAAGAACCGCTCGCAAAACGGAATCATTGCCTGCCCCACTCAACAATTCGATGGGCCTGAACAATTCGTCATTATTAAAAAATGAAGCCTTAAACGACTCCTTAGAATTTGCCAAGGCCACTGCTTTATACGCCCTCGGCAATTATGAACAAAGTTTAGGTTTGCTCCAAACTCTTAGTACACATACGGCTTCAATTTATTACGAGGACGTTTTGATGTTGAAAGCTAAAATTTTAATTCATCAAGGCCTGCGCAAGCAAGCCATTGATGTGTTGGAAACCGTGATCTCGAACAAAGGCAAACGCCATGCCGAAGCCAAAGCGCTTCTAGATACTATACACTAATTGCTATTAAACCAATCGTAAGTTTAATTTTCCTTAATAACCAAAACCCGCGTAAAAGATCGGCTACCATCGGCTCCCTCCGATTGCAAAATATACATGCCATCGCTAAGCTTGCTTATGTCCATTTGGTGCATTTCGGCACCAGCTGCAGAGAAACTTGAGGTTATTATTTTTCCTGTTAAATTAACCAAGCTGAATGTATAAGCTTGTTTGCCTCTTTTTTGGATGGTTAGCAAACTGCCATGGTTTGGATTGGGGTATACTATGGGTTCGTTTTGTTTTTTAATTGCAGTAATTCCAAGAATTTCTATAGAACCTGCTAAAAAATTTATGCCGCCACGGTTGTTTCCTACGATGAGGTCTTTAATGCCATCGCCATCCAAATCGCCAATTGCTGGGCGACTTTGGGTTCCAAAATCGGTGGTCGAATAGCGATTAAAAGCCGAATCGAAAATAATGGCCGTATCTTCGGTATAATTAGCCTGATTATAGGTATCAAATTTAAAACGCCTCACTTTTCCTTCATCGCCTCCAATAATGATATCGTTTTTACCATCATTGTCCAAATCGGCAATTTCACCATTGGCATCGCCTATCCAATTATAAATTGGATTGACTCCGTCGAAACCCGTAACTTCATTCACTATAAAATTGCCTAAGGTATCGTCAACGGCTACAAATTTGGGGTCGGTTTTGTTGCCAATATTTTTAAAATAATTAAAATTGCCTTCCTTTTCGCCAATTACCAAATCTAATAAACCGTCGTTGTTAAGATCAATAATTTGAGGAGTGCTGCGTTCGCCCACCATAATATTATGATAATCGCGTACGGGCGTGGTAAAGGCCCAGGTTGAACTCGATCCTATGTTTTTATAAAAATAAAGACTACCAAAAGCATTGCCGGCTAACAAGTCGGTTTTTCCATCGCCATTCAAATCGCCAAACGAAATGGATAAATACTGAATCGAATCGATGCTTAGCCCCCACAAATCTTCATTTTTAAGTTTAAAAACAGGCTTTTTATAGGTTCCAATATTTTCATATAAAATCAACCTGAAATTTTTATCGCCCGTTTTGGCATGATCGCCATTGGATGCCAATATTAAATCTAAATCTGTATCGCTATCAATGTCGTAAAGTATTGGATCGCTAAAAGCGCCATGATCCAAAACTTCATCGGTAAAATAGTTTTTCTTGTTGAATTCGAAATTCGGATAGGTGTTTGACCCTGTATTTTTATAAAACCAAACCTGCTCTGTTTCTTCTATCGGGTATGCTTTTTCGACCTGATTGGGCGCTACGAGTATATCTTTCACACCATCGCCATCGGCATCGAGCATATAGGATGCAGGAAACGATTTGATATTAACAGCAGTATTTCCTTTTGGCCAATGCCCATCATACCCAATCATGCTATCGACGGATAAGCCAAAGTCTTTTTTTCCATTTTTTAAAAAAATTAAATTTTTGCCGCCGGCATTACCCATCAATAAATCTTGGTCGCCATCGTTATCGTTGTCAAACCAAAGCAAGGTAGAGCCCCCGCTGTGTTTTTTGCGATAATATTTAAAAGCACAAGGAAAAACTTTTATGCCATCAAAGGCTGTATCTCTAAAACTCCCCCAACAAAAATCGGCCAAATCAAATACCGGTGGATGCAAGGGTAAACTATAATCGACCGTCATGTTGCGGTAAAACAACAAATTTCCTTCGTTGGCCTGATACGAAAAAATATCAATATCGCCATCGCCATCCACATCGGCTATGGTTGGGTAATTATAATTATCGCACGATACATTATTGCTGTCCAAAGGAGGAGATCCAAAATTATAGGCCATTAATTTGGGAGCTGTTCTAAAAAACTTTATCATTTTATCGCCCGGCTTGGTAATGTTTTTGTATAAAACAGGTTGGAAATTTATTTTCGTCCATAAATCCTCTTTCCCATCCTTATCATAATCAACCAATAAAAACCATGCATTTTCGATTTTCGGAAACGCACTCACATAATTGGGTTGATACTCATAAGTGGTAATATCGTTTGTGCCGGTATTGATATATGGCAAGATTACCCCACCCGAACGGTCGTGAATTATTAAATCTTTTTTGCCATCGTTGTTCAAATCGACGGCCTGAAATTGCGGTTGATTCAAACCACCCATCAAGGCTTTTGATAAGGTATCGCCCGATTTATTGATAAAAATTGGGAGATTGGAGGGCGTATACGAAAGCACCCTTTTCTGGGCAAAGCCAATTCCCGATAAGATCAAACAAGATACAAGTAGTATTTTATGCATAGTATTAGAATTACGATGTTTTTTTGAAGACCACTAAAGTAAATAAAAAGTTGCACTTGATTCACATAGTTTTGATTTTTAAAAAAGTGCGTTGCAAACGCTTATCTCCCAAATCCTCGTTTGCAACGAGGATTTGGGAAGGTGAAACTAAGTATTAAAATGTCACACCTTACCTGTTTCGACAAAAGGAATTTCTAGATCACTGGTAAAGAAAATTCTTCTCTCGAAATCTGCATCTATAACTTCTAATTTACTATTAGATGATGACAAAATAAACATTCCAATTACCTTGTATTCAACTGTTTCTCCATCATAACTTTCGCTTGTAGTTAACGTTACTCTCAAACCGGTTTCAATATGAAGGAGATTAAATTCAAACATTCTATAAAACTCATCAGTTATACTACGTTGAGATTCTTTGTATTCTGAAGAGATATAATTCTTAAACTTAGTTTCGTCATAAATTGAAGGAACAGAGGACTGCCAAACCATTAAACGTTTTAGTCCAATTGTCGATAAAATTTGGTCTTGTTTCTCTAATTCAGCCTTCATGTCAAATTTAGCATTAGCGCTTGCATTACACAAATGTTATATTATTTTTCGAAAATTGTCTCACCGATGTTTTTGTTTGTCTTTTCTAACATGGCAAACATTTTATATTGCCTTGCAGGCATACTCTATTGCAAGCCTGTGTTTGATCTTGAATTTGTGCGCTTGCAAATGTTTATGAATGCGAAGGGTTGAGTAAATAGGTTTTTAAAAAAACTTAAATTAAGTAAAATATTGTTGGGTAATTTCAAGAAGCTGTTTCTTTAAAGCAACTATACTTTCTATGCCTGTTACATCGTATTTGCTGTTGTTAATTTCAATAAAATATTTATTTCTTGAACTAGTAATTTTAGCGATAATTTTTTTGTTGTTGTCATCAACTAAAATATTAAAACTATTTTTTTGGTCGCGATATGAGATCCTTGTTTCATCCATTTTTTTGATTGAATTGATCAGCAGTGTTTTTACGGTATGATAAATTTTTAATTCTTCGGCAGTTATGATTACAATACTGCCATTTTTTGATTCTTCTTCAATAATTTTGGGTAGAGAATTTTGTATTGAGTTAGCATTAACAAGGTTTCTAATTTTTGATTTAACTTGGTCTGACAATCTTCTTCCATCCATTCGATTATAAATAGCTTTAATTCAAGCACGCCGTTGAGGTCAAGGTCAAGCGTTGGGTCGG
>CAMDXE010000074.1 GCA_945878925.1 Chitinophaga pinensis | reverse complement strand
TGGAAAAAACACCGCGTGCAGAGGGCAAAAAGTAATATTAAGTATACCTGCAATTGGATTTGCTACTTCATACAAATGGACATTCCCAGCACAGACGCAAATAATTAGCGGTGCGAATAAGGATACAATTACGGTTATTTTTTTTGGTTCGGGAGGCTATATAAGGGTACAGGGTGTTAATAGTTGCGATACAGGCGTGTCCTCCTCTTTTTTTATAACGGTAAATAGCCGACCTAATCTTACGCTTATTGCGCCTCAGAAATATTGTTGTGATTATGGAAATATCGCCTTAGGAAGTTCTACGTTCGGAAGCCCAAGTGGTGGCACATGGACTTGCAGGCAAAACTCAAAATTGGTGAGTGCCAATGTTTTTCTTACATCCGATGCATGCAGCCCATTAAAATCAGGAGTATTTACACTCACTTATAATTACCAAGATCCTTCTAGCGCATGTGCAAATTCCGACAGCACTAAGTTTACGATAAATCCACTGCCCGCAATAGCTCTAAAAGGCGGCTCTTATTGCCAGGACAAAATGGAGGCTCAATTAAAAAAACACATACTTGCACCCATCAACCTTAACTCTCTTGCTGATGTTAAATGGAGATTATTGAAATCATTGCCAAAACGCGGTGGTGGAATGAATACTGTGGCAGAACTTATATATGACCGTGACCCAAGTTTAAATTATGATTTTTGGCTAAAGTTCGATACATCTACTATCGATTTAGGCACCTCAGTTAAAGACTCGTTAATCCTTGAAATGACCATTCAGAATGGTGAAGGATGTTTTAACAAGGATACCGTAACCATTCATATATTAAAAGTGCCAAAAATTACATTTAGCACATTTCCTGAAATCTGTATCAATACAGGAAAAGTAAATCTTACAAAAATTTCGAATGCGAAGCCCTTAAATGGTTGTTGGAATGTGATAAATAATAGTGGATACAATGATTCTATCGTCTTAAAACCAGGAATGATAAATTGCGACACCCTCAATACGTATCTCTTAAGTCTCAAAAAGGGTCCTGGGTTATACTGGATGCGATATATTTATAGCTCGGGAGGATGTGCCGCCTTGAAAGAAATGGCGCTTCGCATTCATCCCTTACCAAATGTAAGTATTGGCCTAAATCCAAATTCGAACCAAGGTAAATATTGCGAAACAGATACTGCAGTAAGGCTTAATGCAAGTCCTGCCGGAGGAAACTGGAATAGTTCTATATCAGGCATTCTCAGTAATAATACATTCAAGCCGGCTTCTTTAGGTTCAAGCGACCGCAATAAATGGATAGTCCTCACCTATTCATATACGCATCCAATTACGAAGTGCGATACGGCTAAAAGTTTGTCGGTTTTTGTACAAAGCAAACCGCGTATAAAAATATTAACACAAGATACTGACACTTGCCGAAGCGATACGGTGAATATAAAACTAAGCGCTAACTATTCTTTTACAAGCAAAATAAGCTGGGTTCATAGTTTTGATGCCTCTAAAGCAAGCTTTGAAAACAATAAGCAATTGAGCAATAATAACCCTAGCATTATTACGATAAGGCCACCAAAAGACCGGACCTCATTTTTTAAAATCTTTGCATTTACTGAAGCCGAGGGAGTATGTCCTTTTATGCTTGATAGCACGAGCATAAGCATAGATTCAACCGCTTGCGATGATAGTTTGATCACAGTATTACCCCTTAGATTAAATCAGCCATTTGAAATCGTCGTATTCCCAAACCCCGGCAAAGGCCCCTTTAATATCGAAATCAAAAAGGCCGGCGAATATGTCCTTAAATTTTATTCAATAGAAGGTAAACTTCTTCTTGAAAAAGCAGTATCTGGTTTTATATTAAATACTATAGACCAAAAACTATCCAGCGGCATTTATACCTTAGTAATCGAAGGTAAAAACGGGTATTCTACCACAAAAAAACTCCTTGTCAATTAACTTTCGCAACAAAGGCCTTCATCAATTACCCAAAATTTTTGATTTTATTTCTATCTAAGCGTTAAATCCTTGAGTTGAATTATTTCAGTTCGGAGGCTAAAATTACATGAATTAATAGCTACTCTGCTATTTGTGAATACCTTAGCATTCATTGGCCTTTTCTTAAGCAAAATCGTTTAAAGCAGTTTAATAAACGCTTATATCATATTTATGCATTATTCTACTTTAGTCGAGTAATTATTTTTCTAATATTAATAGAAAGATTATGTTTGAAAATTATTATAAAAATAACCTAAAAATTGAAAAAAATATGACTAAAAATTTTACACTCAAAAAAAGAGCAATTGGATTATCTTTATTGCTATTTATTCTTTTTTGTAACCTTTTAGGTTACAGCCAAAGTTACTGCACGCCCTATTCTTATTATGGCTGCAATTACACCGGAACCACGCGTTATGGTGTAATTGAAAAAGTTCAGCTTTCCGACATTAGCAACAACATGCTTTACAACAAAGCTGCAGATGCTTGTAATGCGGGCATGACCTCCACCCTACCTACCGTAGGTGCTGGTTATACCTTGCTGAATTCGAAACCAGCCTATAGTTTATCTAGCGGATCGAAATACACCATGGGTGTAAGTGCAAGTATGACAAGTGGAGCTACCATGTACAATTATGTGATGAACATATATATGTGGGTGGACTTAAACCGCGATGGAAATTTTACCGCCAATGAGTTTATGTCAACAGGTTGGACGGGTCCATCAACCAACACAACTGCCTATGGAGTGGGTGGAAACATTCAAAACAATACCTTTACCTTGCCTTGCGGTATTTCTCCTGGAGTTTCAAGAATGAGACTGATACTTTCTTATAGCTACGTATTAGCTGCATCACAAAGTTGTTACACAGGAATCTCAGGAGCTCCTGTATTTTATTATGGCGAAATAGAAGATTATACCATTAGCCTTGCCAACCCTACCAGCTTAGCTGCTGGCTTTTATATGCCAAGTACGGCCTACATTGGTTCGGTTGTAAAAATGACCAATTCAAACCAAACCGGATACATAGCCCATCAATGGGATATTGACGACAACAATACCAACGATTACCTTACCACTAATGCAACACATATTTTCAATGCAACAGGTACTAAATGTGTTCGATTGAAAAGTCAAAATTGTTTAGGACGCGATTCAGTTTTAAAATGCATCAATGTAGTAACGCCTTCTGCTAAGCCAGTTGTTGATTTTGCAGTGGTAGCCAATGAAATTGAGCGATTTGGAAATGGAAATTTCCTTGATCTTTCTACCAATGGTCCAACCTATTGGAGCTGGTATATGTACGACAAAAAAGATTCGATAAACACACGTATGGATGTTGAATTTTTTAACAGCAACCTGGTTGGTGGCAATCCTTATACCAATCAAAATCCATCCGTATTCTTTAACAAACCAGGCAATTATACTGTATGCATGCAGGCCTCCAACAGCGTAGGCCCATCAAGTGTGCTTTGCAAACCTAATTATTTAAGGGTTACAGCCCCTAAAGATAACCCGCTAGGTGCCGGAACCGTTCAGCCCATTTACGAACAAAATGGCAGCGTTATGGACGATGGAGGACGAAACTTTAATTATTCAAATAACCGAATCGATTATGCTACCATCATTCCTTGTGGAGCCGAAACGATTACCTTAACGTTTAGTAAATTTAAAATGGCCGACGTTAATGACCTTTTAAAAGTTTACGACGGAACCAACGCTGCTGGAATTCCATTGCATCCTGGTACTGGTTTTACGCTTGGTATAGTACCAACCGTACCTTTAGTAGCCAAAAGTGGCGCTATGTATATTTACTTTAGCACCAATGGATCGGGAGTCGATTCAGGATTTGTGGCCGATTGGGTAACCAAACGCGGTCCAGATAAAAAACCTATAGCCGACTTTTTTATTCCTGACACACTTTACAATCCAGTTCCTTACACTTACAAAAATAAATCCCTAAATGTTTTAGGAAACACGTCTTGGATATGGTCTATAGAGGCCGGTTACGGCGAAGTAGGCTATACTGCCGACCTTTACGAATACCCAATCATGACCGACAATACCTATGACGTTTCTCTTGAGGCTATTTCTTGTATGGGTACCGACAAATACACCAAGCAAGTGGTTGTAGTTACACCACACACTAAAGCAAATTTAGAATTTATGGCCGACAACCGTCGTCCTAATACATCCGACATTGTTAATTTCTATGCTACCGATGCCAATCCGGCAAAAGCTTTGAAAACTGATAAATTAAAATGGACCTTCTTTCCAAATACAGTTTCATATACTGGAGGAACCAATTCTACTAGCCGCGATCCTCGCGTAATATTTCTTGCAAAAGGAAAATACACCGTTTCAGTAAAAGCTTATAATTCGTTGGACTCTGCAGCTACAGTTGCAACCGTAATCAAATCTGATTACGTAATTGTAGTTGAACATTGCACGCCTATTCTTGGAGTATCATCTTCATCAGATATTGCCATCAATAATGTTACACTATCAGATGCTAAAGATGTAAAATTAATTGACAATTCGTCAAGCAATAACCTTAACGGTTACGACGATTACACCCTAACTGTTGGAGCCGCCAACATTACTTTTGGAGCAACGTATAAATTTTATACTGCACGTACAACCAACATTAACCCAATGAGCCGCAAGGTTTGGGTTGACTGGAATATTGACGGTGATTTTGACGATGCCGGCGAATTAATTGCTGCGGAAGCTACTGCAAATACTCATAGCTTTAGTGCAAACTTTAAAGTTCCTAGTATTGCAACTGCTTTTACAGGTAAAACAAAATTACGTGTAGGTACCAGTTATTCTAACGATCCTAATAATCCATGTGGAGCATCGAGCGGTATTACAAATTCGAACCGTTTAGGTGAGTTTGAAGATTACCGTTTAATTCTTTTTAATGACAATACTGCACCATCGTTAACTATTAACAACGAAGATACCCTCTATCTTGAAGTGGGATCTACTTATACCGAATTTGGAGCAACTGCAACAGATCCTACCGAAGGAAACATTAGCGCAAGCATTACCTTAGTTAGCGATTTGGACATGGGCTTTACAGGAATCTATTACATAACCTATAGTGTAACCGATGCTGGTGGAAATAAAGCTATTCCAGTAACGCGTGTTGTATATGTTGTAAGAGATCAGAACAAACCGGTTATTAAATTAAACGGAAGCGATACCGTAACTGTAGAAGTATTTGCAAGTTATACTGAAGATGGCGCTACGGCCACCGATAATAAAGATGGAAACATTAGCAACTCAATTTCTATTGAAGGTACTGTGAACACAAACGTTATTGGCACCTACTACTTAAATTATATCGTATACGATCAAGCCGGCAACAAAGCCGTTAAACAAAGAACCATCATTGTTAAAGATTCACAAAAACCGATGATTGTAAATTCGGATGCTAATACAACATCTGAAGTAAAAGTTCAAATACTTTCTGTGTTTATCGATCGTACTAAAGTTACCGACAACTACGACAACCCAATTTTATTGTTTGTAACCAAAGGACCTGCAACTCCAGAAGGTGTTGACACTCGTTTTAAAGGAACCTATACCTTAAACTATAATTCTAAAGATGTTTCGGGCAACTCGGCCGATACTAAAACCTACAAGTATTTAGTAGACGATTACGTGGGTCCAAATATCGTATTGAATACGCTTGACACCATAGTATGGCAAGTTAACAAGCCATATACTCCGGTAGCTGCAAGTACTTACGACAATTTTTATGACAATTCTCAAGTTTCGTTAGTAAGAACCAGTACCGTAGTATTCTACAAATTAGGTCTTTACTACGATGAGTATACTGCAACCGATGGTAGTGGAAACATAACCGTACGACGTCGTTTCATCCGCGTAATTGATGATGTAGCCCCAGTATTGAATGGCTTGCCAATGAATGTTGGACTATGGTCGAACATCGATCCATCTACAGGCTTAACCATTACCGACAACTACGATGCACCAGCAGTATTACGACCACGTTTAAAAGTCCTTTTCAACAACCTTAATACATACGTTGAAGGCCTTTATGCCGTAACCTATGAGTTGACAGACTTAAGCGGAAATGTGAGTTTACCATTTAACAGAATCATCAATGTAAACAAAAATTTCCCTACGATTACTGGAGGGATTAGCAGCATTGGAAACGACAAAACGATAAACGTTTATCCAAATCCAAGTTCTGGTATTGTAAACATCAGCTACAATTTTGCTACTCAAGAAAATATGCTTGTTAAAATCTTTAATTCAACAGGAGTACTTGTATCTTCCTTAAACGACATTAAAGGACAAAGCGGCGTTCAACAAATTGATTTGAGCAATGAAGCCAATGGATTGTACCACGTACAAATGATTGTTTCGGGCAAACAAATTTCACGAACCATCAACCTTAACAAATAAGTTTCAAATATTTATTAATTTTCAGAACAACGTATTATGAAACTAAATTTAATCAAACATCACATGTTCAAATCCTTTAAGATAATAGGTTTTATAGGCCTACTTCTAACGGGGGTTTCAACAAAATTAGTGGCGCAAACCAACATTGCCCCTTCGGCTACAGCAGCAGCAAGTACCTGCAATACAGGACCATGCAGCGCTTTAAATAACACCGTAATCAATTCGGCTTGTACACAGGAAATGTGGATTACAACCGGTACGCCACCATCAACTACGGCTGGCGTCGAATGGTTCGATTTCACATGGTCAACTCCACAGTCGATCAATGCTATAACTATACATCACGGAAATACTGCAACACGATTTTTGGCCGGTGCACAAGTGCAAATTTGGAATACCGCCACATCGTCGTATGTCAACTCGTTTGTATTCTCGGGTTTGCCAAATACCGTATGTGTAAATACTGTAAAATTCCCTTTTAATGTTACCACATTAAAACTTCGTTTTACAACCTTTCAAGCCTCAGGCTCTCAACTTTCGAATATGAATTTTAGAGAAATAGAAATTTGGAGAGGTTCAACAAAACCGAACGATGTAGGAATTTCAGCTCTAAATATTCCATTATGTGCCCCTGATTTAACAGGAACGTATATGAATTTTGGAACCAATACGGTTGACTCTGCCAAAATAAACTGGTCGGTTAATGGTACCACACAGCCACAAATGCGTTATAACACCTCAAAAGCTACAGGAACTACTGGAAATATAACATTTTCGCCAACCTTCAACTTTGTAGATGGAACCACGTATAACATTAAGGCTTGGACCTCATTGCCAAACAACAAATTGGACTCGGTAAATACCAACGACACCGCCAAAATTACATTTAAATATCAAGGCCCAGCAGGTACGCCTGGGGTGTCGGATGTGATAAAATGTGGGCCCGGAAAAGCACCATTGGTCGCTACTCCGGTCAACCAAGGCGATTCCATCCTTTGGTATAATGCCGCAACCGGTGGAAATGTGGTGGCCAAAGGCAAAAATACCCTCTCTCCCCCACTTGTTCTTGGTGTAAATACTTACTATGCACAAGCCTTCAAAATGTCGGCACCTATGATGTTGCAAAATGGAATGACGGGACCAACTTATTGTACCGGCTCATATGCTACTTATTATGTAGGTTCGATGATGGACTTTACGCCAAAATCCGACATCGTAGTAGATAGTCTTGGTGTCGATTTTTATCAATTTATTTCAAATTCAACCTATAGCGTTTATTACAAAGCAAACACTTATGTAGGCTTTGAAGCTAACGCAGCTGCATGGACGCCTTTGGTTATCAACCAACGATCGAATGTGCAAAGCGTTGGAGGTAAGAACAGAGGATATTTAAAAATTCCACAAACATCTTTGGCAAAAGGAGTAGTTTATGGTTTTTATGTAACTACGGTTCCAACCATTGGAAACGACTTATTTGCCACAAGCGGTACATCAACTTGGACAGATGCTAACCTATCTATTTCAGGTGGAAAATACATCTACGGAACTGGATTGTTTGGAACACAAATAGCCAATTATTATATCGACTTCCAGGTTTATTACAAAACACAATCGTGCCCAAGCAGCCGAGTACCGGTTAAAGTAACCGTAAAACCAAGTCCAAATGGTGCAACGTTTACAAAATCTACCCCTTTCCAAAGCATCATGCCAAATACCATTGGCACTGCTGGAAATCCTGACGTTGTAGCCAAGGGCGATAAATTAGCTTACGAAATAACTCCACCTACCAATTACAATAATGTGGATTATGCTACAACATGGATCATGACTGGTTTTACGCTTAGAACCAAAAGCGGTCGGGTTATTCCAACGTCGTATTATTCGCCATCGTCGCCCATGCCTTCGGGAGCCTCAAATGCAAAGGTTACCTTTTCGCCCGATTCGAGCTTGGTGGATTCTACGATTATCATGACCGTTTCTATCCGCGATTTAGGACCGCACTATTGCGATTCAACCTTAACCCGCTATATATTTGTAGCTCCACGCCCTGTAGCCGATTTCAAATTTGGCCAACCTGTGTGCGACGGCGATAACGTTATATTCTCGAATACTACCAAATTATCGTCAGGCACATTCCGAAGCCATTGGGATTTTGGAACTGGCAATCCAGCCGATACATCTGCCAACTCAGATGTGGTGTTTAAATTTCCTACTTCAGGTATTTACATGGTAAACTTAAAAACTATTGCTGCTCCTTATGGATATAGAGATAGTGTAACGTTTCCAGTAGTGGTTACCGAAATTCCAAAAATTGGATTTAAAGTGTACAATGCCTGCTTAGGCGACAGTGTTAAGTTTATAAACTCTACCAGCATTAGCTCAGGTACCATCGTTTACAAATGGGATTTTGGCAATGGAAAAGGAAGTACAAGGGTTAACCCAAAGTACAAGTATCCAGTTGCTGGTGGTTATAAAGCTACTTTAACAGCTACCTCCAACGGTTGCAGCCAAACCCTTACCAAAAGTGCGCAACAATTTGCTCGCCCAGTAGCCAAATACAGCATTCCTCAAGTAGTGTGCGACAAAACGGATATAGCCTTTACCAACGGATCGACTATACCCTTAGGCAACATGGGTTATATGTGGGATTTTGGCGACGGCACAAGTTCAGGCTATACCAATCCATTGCATAATTTTGCAACAGCAGGTTCAAAAACCGTTAAACTTCGGGTAGTATCTGAATTTGGATGTGCCGATTCGGCCACTCAAACCTTTACCTTAAACGAAGCGCCTTTAGCTTCGTTTACCAACGGCCCTGTATGTAACTTAAGCTCTACTAATTTCACCTTTAATGGATCGAAACCAGCTGGGCAATTAACCAGTTTCCTATGGGATTTTTCGGGTGAGGGAACAACCACCGTTATCAATCCAAGCAAATTATTTAGCATCACTGGCAAAAAAATGATAACCCTAACCCTAACCTCCGACAACGGATGTTCGGATAAAGTATCGAAAGAAATTGAAGTAAAACTTCAATCAAAAGCCGATTTTACTGCTGCTGATGTTTGTGAAGATGAAGACGCGGTGTTTACTAACAAATCAACGGTATCGGCAGGAAACTTGCTTTACCAATGGAAATTTGGAGATGGAAGCGGATCGGCTGCACAATCGCCACGTCATATCTATGCGATTGGAGGTATTTCTCAAACCTATAATGTAACCTTATTGGCCATTGTACCAGGAGGATGTTCCGATTCAATTATTCAAGCGGTTACCATTAATGCAAAACCAAACTCTGATTTCAGCTATAATACAAGTGGCCGATTAGTATATGTTGCTGCTACACAATTAGGAAACACAACGTATCAGTGGGATTTTGGTGATGGAGGAACGGCTTCGACACAAAAAGCACAATACCATTACGTTAATTATCCTTCTGGAAAATACATGGTTTGCTTGTCGGTATACAACGCCGCAGGTTGTTATTCGCAAAAATGTAAAGAATCGTCAATATCTGGTAGTGTTAACCAATTGAACGTTTCCGAAGGTTTGCGTTTATTCCCTAATCCTAGCAAAGGAAACTTTACAATTGCCATTGACCATCCTAAATCGGATATTGCCATTAGCATTTACAATAGTATTGGAGAAGTGGTTAAAGTTTTAGAAACCAATCCACTTAAATCAAACTATTTGGTTGACTTAAATGTAGCCAATGGTATTTACCTTGTTAAAATAACAAACGGAGGTTCAGTAACATCTCAAAAAATAACAATTAATAAATAACCCATCCATTTAGGCCCCTCATTATAACTTAATGAGGGGCTTTATTGGAATAAAAAAAGATAAAATTATGAAGAAAAATTTTTACTTAAACCAAAAGTTAAGCGGAATACAAAAATTTATCGTTTTTACAGTCCTTAATTTATTTGCATTTCAAGGTTTTGCACAAACACCGAGCTATTATAACAATAATAATGCGGCCAGTTCAAACACCTTTCCTCTTGGGGGAGCTACCAATAAAGTTCAATGGATTTATGGTCCAAACTTATTTAACAGCGCAGGTACTACAGGAGTGCCAAGCGGAGGCGGAACGATAACAAAAATTTATTTCCGTTTAGGTTCCTTGGCTTCGGCTACCAATACCAATACCGATTATACCATTTCGTTGGCACAAAACATTGGAACTACTGCAGCCTGGACATCCACTACATGGGCTACAGGACTTACCACTTGTTTTTATGCCGCCACCTATCAAATGACGGGGGCAACGGCCAATTCATGGTATGGTATAACTTTGCAAACCCCAATTGCCTATAATCCAAATTTATCCTTAATCTTCGAAATAAGAGTTTCGTCGTCTGTGGGGGGCAATTACGTATCGCAAGCCGGAGCAACCAATCAACGAATTTGGGGAACCTATTCAGGTACGCCTGGAACTGGCTTTGGCTCAGGTTTAGTAGATTTTGGATTCGATTTGATGAAAGGAAGTAACGATGCCGGTATATCGGCCATTACCCCACCATTATGCAATCCAACTTTAATGGCCAAATACAGCAATTTTGGTGTAAACACCATTGATAGTGTAAAAATCAACTGGTCGGTTGATGGTGTTTTGCAAACTCAAAATAAATATACAAAACCCGTTGCCTCGGCAGGAAGTGTGGACATTCAGCTTACCCCTAATTTTGCTTTTGTAGATGGCAATACATATACTGTAAAATCATGGACATCAGGTCCAAATAACAAACAAGACACCCTTAACAAAAACGACACCTTTAAATTGGTGATGAAATATCAAGGTCCGGCTGGCATAAAAAGTGCGAGCGACATAATAAAATGTGGCCCTGGTAAAGTAACCCTAAGTGTCGTGCCATTAAATGCAAGCGATTCTATCGTTTGGTTTAATGCTGCCACCGCAGGCAACGTGATTGCACGCGGCAAAAATGCCTTAACCCCACCCCTTGTATTAGGCGTTAACACTTATTGGGCGCAAGCATTTAAACTTGGAGCACCCATGGCGTTTGCCAATGCCATGACCCCTTCGGTTGGATATGGTTCTACATACTCAGGTGGATTTGCAGATATTACCCCGAATAA
>CAMDXE010000073.1 GCA_945878925.1 Chitinophaga pinensis | reverse complement strand
AGGCTCAAACTATTACTTCTGCTTCTAAGGCATTTATTCAATCGTGCAAATCGAATATCGAAACTGCCAAAATGGAAAATCCTGATATGGATCAGGTTTGGTACTGCGATATCATTGGTAATGTTGAAATGCAATCGGCCACTTATTTTACCATTCGTTTTCAATACAATAATTATACCGGAGGGGCCCATGGCAATTATGGCGAAGAGTACGCCACCTTCGATATTAAAACCGGCAAAAAGTTGATGTGGGCCGATGTTTTAATAAAGGATAAAAAATTTATAGCCTTGGCCGAATTGCGTTTTAAGCAAGTAAATGGATTAAACATTTCTAAACCTCTTAGCGAGGAGGAGGGTTTTTCGTTTCCGAACAATAAATTTGCCTTGTCCGATAATTTTGGTTTAACCAATGATGGCCTCATTTTATATTACCAGCCTTATCAAGTGGCACCGTTTTCGTTTGGTGCTACCAAACTCCAATTCAAATATTTTGAAATTTCGGAGTATTTAAATCTTAAAATATTCGGAGAATCGATTTAATTTGCGTTCAACTCTAAATCATTTTTTTGGAGCTATTTACTGTTTTAGGCTATTAACCCCGTTAAACCACCCAATTTATAAATGAACGATTCAAATTATATTTTTCTTGTGCTCATACCCCTTGTTGCCTTTTTATATTCATCTGTTGGGCATGGTGGAGCAAGCGGGTATTTAGCCCTAATGGTTTTTTTTGGTATAAGTCCTGTGCTTATGAAACCGTCTGCATTGATATTGAATATTTTTGTATCGGGCATTGCTTTCATCCACTATTATGCCAATGGATATTTTAAATGGAAAATATTAGTACCATTCATTATCCTATCGATTCCAATGTCGTTTATTGGAGCGAAAATTAATCTGGATACAGATGTTTATAATTTAATATTAGCTATTTGTTTGCTTATTGCCATAATTCGAATCTTTGGATTTTCGAAAAAAGATTCTGAAATGGAATTAAAACACCTTCCTTTTTTACCAGCCCTAATTATTGGCGGCTTAATTGGGTTCATTTCAGGAATAATTGGCATAGGTGGAGGCTTATTATTAAGCCCTATTCTTATATTATTAAATTGGGCCAATATGAAACAAACCGCCGCCGTTTCGGCCGCATTTATTTTGCTAAACTCTATTTCTGGGTTGATTGGAGCATCGCTTGCAAGCCAATTTCTTTCTTCTGAACTTTACCTTTGGACGGCTTTGGCTATTGCAGGGGGAATGGTTGGGGCTTGGTTTGGCAGTAAACGATTCAATATAGCGACTTTAAAATATATCCTAGCCTTTGTTATGCTTTTGGCCTGCTTTAAATTGGCCATCAATTAAATATCTAAATGATTAGTGTAGAGGAAGCAAAGGAGCTAGTATTCAATCAGATTAAACCCCCTGAAAGTGTTAATTTGGATATAGCTGAGGCCTTAGGTTGTGTGGTATATTCTGATATTTATTCGCCCTACGATCAACCCTCCTTTACCAATTCGGCCATGGATGGCTATGCTGTCGTCTCTACTAAAATGAATGAAAGGTTTAGAGTGGTTGGCGAGATAAAAGCTGGCGATTCAATTAGTTATAATCTAAATCCAGGCGAAGCGGTACGTGTGTTTACAGGAGCAAAAATTCCTGAACAAGCCGACTCTATTGTAATTCAGGAAAACGTAAGGGTTGAAAATGATTATATATATGTCATCGAACCTATAAAAAAAGGAGCCTTTATTAGAGGCGTGGGTTCGATGATGAAACAAGGCGATTTGGCCTTAAAAAAAGGGACTGTTTTAAACGCGGCAGCCATAGGGTTTTTGGCTTCTATGGGGTTTTGCACCGTACGAGTTTTTAAAAATCCAAACATTAGTATTATTACCACCGGCGACGAAATTGTTAAACCCGGTAAGCCGTTAAATCCCGGCCAAATTTACGAGTCCAATTCATTTGCCTTAGCCGCATCGCTAAAGGCTGTGAATATTAAACCCATAGATATTCTAAAGGCTGATGACAATAAGGCGCATTTAAGCATGCAAATTAAGGAAGGACTATCCAATTCTGATATTTTGATTTTGACAGGAGGAATTTCGGTAGGTAAATACGATTTGGTATTCGAAACCTTAAAAGAATTCGGCGTGCAATCTATTTTTTATAAGGTAGCGCAAAAACCTGGCAAGCCTTTTTTTGCTGGAAAATTAGGCCACAAATTAATTTTTGCCTTGCCCGGCAATCCTGCGGCCGTATTGGTATGTTTCTACGAATATATTTTTCCGGTTATTCGCCAACTTCAGGGCTTTAAAGCCCCCTATTTAAACTATCAAAAATTAGCCCTTTTAAAACCTATAAGAATTAATGAAAATCGCGCTCAATTTATACGGGCCAAAATTATGCCGAAAGGCATTATGCCATTGGATGGGCAAGATTCATTTATGCTTCATTCATTTGCCTTGGCCGATGCCCTGATTTATGTACCCAAAGGCACTCAAATTATAGAAAAAAACGAGGAGGTTGAAGTACATTTGTTGCCAATTTAAAATAAGTACAAAAAAATGAAAGTCTTGGTTTTTGGGGTATTAACAGATGTAATAGGCCAATCGACTGTCGAATTAAATTCTGCTCATAGCAGCGATGAATTGTTACAGTATTTGCACAATACTTATCCTTTTCTAAAAAATTACAGATTTGAGGTATTTGTTAATCAAGAAAAAATTGAGGGCAATGTGCATTTAAACGATACTGATGAAGTGGCACTCTTGCCACCTTACTCCGGAGGATAATAATATGTTGACGCAGCCCGAAATTAACCGCTACCGCCGTCAAATTCAATTGAATGAAATACAATTGAAAGGACAAGAGCAACTTAAAAATGCAAAAGTTTTGGTGATTGGGGCGGGAGGATTAGGATGTCCGGTGCTTCAATATTTATGCGCCGCAGGGGTTGGCCACCTAGGTATAGTTGATTTTGATTTGGTTGACGAAACCAACCTTCACCGTCAGGTTATTTTTGGCGACGATGATGTAGGAAAACCAAAAGCAAGGGTGGTTTATCAAAAACTGATACAGCAAAATAAGTACATTAAGCTTGAGCATCACGATTGCAAACTCGACGTTGGCAATGCGCTTGAACTTTTTTCGGCCTATCATATAATTGTAGATTGTAGCGATAATTTTGAAACACGCTATATTATAAATGATGCATGCGTACATCTAAAAAAACCAATGGTGTATGGCGGAATACATAAGTTCGAAGGGCAAATGGCGGTTTTTAATTTAAACCAAAACAGCCCTACCTATAGATGTGCATTTCCTGAAAAATCAGCCGATGCCGATATTATAAATTGTTCGATAACAGGCGTGTTGGGCACCCTTCCTGGCATTATTGGAACCATGCAAGCCAACGAAGTTTTAAAAATTATTACAGGAATAGGAGAGGTGGTATCGGGAAAAATGATACTTTACAATGGCCTTAATAATACCATGAATCAGATAAATTTAAGGCGGAATAAAGATGTTTTATGCAGCCATTTTACAGGATAAATTGCCATGGAAAAAACAAAGAAACATAATTTTTTTGCCGAAGGGCCCATTGCTCCTCAGTTTATTGCCGATAGCATAGGTAACCATAAACGCAAAACCCATGTAGGGGCCCATCAGATTTTTTTGGGTCAGGTACGTGCCGATGCCGTGAACGACAAAATAGTGTCGGCCATCGAATTTACATGCTATAGAGAGCTTGCCGAGTCGACAATGGAAAAAATTCGTGAAGCGACTATTGTAAAACATAATTTGTCGTGCGCACATATCAAACACAGCTTGGGCAAAGTAAACGCCGGCGAACTGTGTTTTTTTGTGTTTGTATCTTCGCCACACCGAAAATCGGCCATGCGTGCGTGCGAAGAAATGGTAGAGTTAATAAAAAAAGAAGTTCCTATATTTGGTAAAGAAATATTTGAAGACCAAAGCCAACAATGGAAGATTAATAATTAATAGATTCAATTATGAAAGCGAAACGTTCGATAAAATTAACAAACGCAAGCAAGGCTAATAAAGGCATTGAAATTAGAGTATATTCCAAATGCTCAGATGTAAAAAATTGAAGTTAAAATAAATGTTTAAAAATTGGCATGTAAATTAGCGTTATTTCGTGCCCTCATTAAATAATGCCAAAAAACAGTGAATGACATAACCCATAAAATATCTACCCTGCGCGTTGCCTTAGCTCAGGCCATCGTTAAGGTAAGCAAAACTGAAACTATAGCTGCCATAAAAAACGGTTCGGTGCCAAAAGGCGATGTATTTACTATGGCCAAAGCAGCGGCATTGCTCGCGGTAAAAAGCACCTCCAATGTTATTCCCGATTGCCACCCCATGCCTATTGAATCGACATCGGTTAATTCGGAAATTATCGGATGCGAAATAAAGATTTTGGTAGAAGTAAAAACAATCTATAAAACCGGAGTGGAAGTAGAGGCCATGCACGGAGCGTCGGTGGCCGCACTTACCATGTACGATATGCTTAAACCCATCGACAAGGGTGTCGAAATTCATAACATTCGCTTGGTGGAAAAAAAAGGTGGGAAATCCGACTATAATCAAGCCTCCGAAAATGGCTTAAGGGCGGCAGTGGTGGTTTGCTCCGATTCGGTTTCTCAAGGCCTAAAAGAAGATCGCTCGGGGCCAATAATTACAAAAAAATTAGAAGAATGTGGCGTATCGCTTAGCCATTATCTGGTAATTGCCGATGAACCTGCAAGCATTGCCGAAAAAGTTGAGTGGCTTGTTAATGAAGAAGTGGATATCATAATATTTGCGGGAGGCACGGGTTTATCGTCGCGCGATGTTACCCCCGATACCCTCGAGCCCTTAATTGAACGAAATATTCCGGGCATAATGGAGGCCGCACGTGCCTATGGTATGGATCGAATGCCTTATTCCATGCTATCAAGGGGGGTTTCGGGAATGATAAATAAATCATTGATACTTTCGTTTCCGGGGTCAACTGGGGCAGCAACCGACTATATGAATGCCTTGTTTCCATTTGTACTACATGTATTTAAAATAATGAATGGGGCATCTCATGATTAATGCATAGGCAAAAAGCGTAAAATATAGCGAGAGTAGGTTTATAGCTTAACCTCCAATGGCAATCATGCTTCGGTTTTCGGTGGGCCAATCAAAATTTTGGCCTCCTGTTTGTTTTTGCTTTTGCGCCAAGGATTGAAAAATCAAAGCATCGAGATCCTCGCCATTTCTATAAGCGCTTAGTAAATCTATTTCGCCTTTCGAAAACAAACAATTTTTCATCTTACCATCTGCCGTTAGCCTCAAACGGTTGCAGTCGCCACAAAAAGGAAGCGTTACTGTATTGATAAAAGCAAAGGTGCCTGCATACCCCTTTACTTTGTATTTTTTTGCAGTGGAGTGTTTGGCGTCAATGAGTTTTTCAATATCAAAATTTTGCTTTAATTTTTCGAGCATTTCGATATACGAATACACCTTTTGAATATTCCAATTGTTGCCCGGAAAAGGCATAAATTCGATGAAACGGATATGAATAGATTGGTGTTGAGTAAACGATACAAAGTCGAGCAATTCATCGTCATTTACCCCTTCCATAACCACCACATTTAGTTTGACATGAAAATTATGAGCAAGAAGTTGATGTATATTTTGCCAAACTTTATCAAAATCGTTGCGACGGGTAATGCTTAAGAATTTTTCTTTGCTAAACGTGTCGAGGCTTACATTTACCGAACGAATCCCTGCCTTTTTAAAATCGTCCAAAAAGCTATCGGTGCGTGTGGCATTGGTCGTTATGGTAAGTTCAACAGGAAGTTTCGAAAGCAAATGAATGATATGATGTGCATCTTTTCTAACCAAAGGCTCGCCTCCTGTTAACCTTATTTTTTTAACGCCAAGTTTTACAAATTTTTCGGCAATTGAAAATACTTCGTTGGCCGTCATTAAGGTTGAGTGCAGGGCAAATTGCATGTCTTCGCTTGGCATGCAATAGGTGCATCTTAAGTTGCACCTGTCGGTTAACGAAATGCGCAAATAATCGTGCACCCTGCCAAACGTATCGGTAAGCATGGATGGCGACGTATTTTCAATAATTTCGGTAGGCAATTAGGGCGTAAATTTAAAAAATCAAAGGTACACTATTACCTCGAAAATGGCCTACTATCCTTGCTGTGTTTTTATTGGGTCCTGCCATTTTTTGGTATTAAGCTTTAATGTTAATCATAGACTATGAATGCACATCGCATATCGAAAATTTTGTTGGGCAAACGGCTTTGCGGAAGCGAAAAGGAAAGGTAGAATTAATAAAAAATAAGTTTAAGTTTGCCATTCGAAAAAAAAACAGAAGTATTAAATAAAGGCTTTAGCCTAAATTCAGTTAAATAAAAAAATAATATTAATAAGTAAAATATACAGCAATGAACATGAAAGCATTATCAGTGATTACCGCAATTTTATATTTGGGCCTAAGCACACAGGCTCAAGACACCCTTCGCAATAAAAAAGGAGGAGGCTATTTATTTACAAAAGTTCACAACCTTGAAGCCACGCCCGTACAAGATCAAAACAGCACAGGCACATGTTGGAGTTTTTCGGCCCTTTCGTTTTTCGAATCTGAACTTTTAAGAACCGGCAAGGGGACACATAACCTAAGCGAAATGTTTGTGGTACGCCAGGCGTATTTGGATAGGGCCGACAAATATCTGCGAATGCACGGTAAATCAAATCTTGGACAAGGAGGCGGATTTTGGGATATTCCTTACGTGCTAAAAAATTATGGAATAGTGCCAGAAGAGGTTTATACCGGAAAAAATTATGGTGGAGGCGATAAACATAATCATTCGGAAATGGAAGCCGTATTGAATGCCATCGTAAAAACAATTAGCGATAATCCACAAAAAACACTTACAACAAGCTGGCGCAAAGCCTATTCGTCGGTAGTTGATGCTTATTTAGGAACCGTGCCAGCCACATTTATTTATCAAGGCAAAACCTATACGCCAGTAGAGTATGCCAACAGCCTTGGATTAAAAATGGAAGATTATATAACTTTAAGCTCCTATACACACCATCCATTTTATTCGTCCTTCATTCTTGAAGTTGAAGACAATTGGGCTTCACAACCTGTCGTAAATGTTCCATTAAACGATTTCATATCTACCATCGACAATGCCATTGCCAAAGGATACACCGTTGCTTGGGCAACAGACGTGTCCGAAAAAGGATTTTCATTTAAAAATGGATTGGCTATTGTTCCCCAAGACGATGCCTTGGTAAGCAAAAAAGGAGAGGACAATACCCAATTTAACAATGCGGGTGCCGATAAAACCGGAAGTCCGTTTGATGGCCCATGTAATGAAAAGGAAATTACGCAACAAAACAGGCAAGACGCCTTCGACAGCTATCAAACTACCGACGATCATGGCATGCACATAACGGGGATATATAAAGATCAATCGGGCAAAAAGTATTATCATGTCAAAAATTCGTGGGGTACAAAAAATAACGATTGCGATGGCTACTTGTTTGCTTCCGAGGCCTATATCAAATACAAAACTATGGACATAATGGTTCATAAAAATGCGTTAAGCAATGAGCTTAAGAAAAAATTGGGAATCAATTAGGCCTTAAAATGGTTTTTTGCTGGTAAAAAGTAGCGTTTTAATAATAGAATCCTTATTGTAATTTTGCCCTTCTTACTTTCAGAAACCTTGAAGTACATTTATTCTGCATTTTTAGTCATCACCTTATTCGGTTGTAGCCTTGTGCCAGTTATCGATCAATGGAATAATTTAGAACAAAGCCAATGGACTAAATTAAAGCCAGTTCGTATTCCGATTCAAATTTTAGATTCGGGTTATTATTATAATTTAGCCCTAAATCTAAGAGTTACCAACGATTACAAATACAGTAACTTGTATTTTAAATTAACAACCACAAATCCTAAAGGCCTTAGCTCGAGCGAACAAATTATGGTAACCTTAGCCGATCACCGAGGCAAATGGGTTGGGCACAATTTGGGGCATATAATTAGTTTTAGGTTGCCCATTAAAAACAATGAAGTATATCGCCCATCGGGCAAATACCTTTTTACACTTGAGCAATTTATGCGCGATACCGTGCTTAAAGAAGTGGTGAGTGTGGGGATAAAATTAGACAAGCAGCAGGAAATATTGAAGTGAGGGTAATTAAATAAATGAGTCAATTAGAGAACATAAAATCAGGGAATACAACTCAAAATGGTGCCGAAAACAAGTCCTATGATTTAACCGTAATAGGCAGCGGGCCAGGCGGATACATTGCAGCCATTCGGGCTTCGCAGTTGGGGTTTAAAACAGCATTGATTGAGCGCTATCCTGTTTTAGGAGGCACTTGTTTAAATGTGGGTTGTATCCCTTCGAAAGCTTTACTCGATAGCAGCGAACATTTCCATAATGCCTCTCATAAATTTGCGAAGCATGGCATTCTTTTGGAAAATTTGGCGGTGGACTTGCCACAGATGATGAATCGCAAAAATGGGGTGGTACAGCAAATGAATGCAGGTATTGAATACTTGATGAAAAAGCACAACATTGAGGTAATTGGCGGTCATGCTACTTTTGAGGATAAAACAACTCTAAAAATTACCAAGGATAAGGAAGAACAATTTATAAAATCTAATCATTTTATAATTGCCACAGGAAGCAAACCCCTTAGCTTGCCTGGGATCGAAACCGATGGCCAACGCATAATTACCAGCACCGAAGCACTAAACCTCAGCGAAATTCCCAAACATTTGATGATTATTGGGGGAGGCGTAATTGGTTTAGAACTGGGTTCGGTATATGCGCGCTTAGGAGCAAAAGTATCGGTAATTGAATATATGGAAGGTTTGGTGCCCAATATGGACCGAACCATGGCCAAGGAATTGCAAAAAAGTTTAAAGAAACTTGGATTTGAGTATTATTTTAAACATAAGGTTAAGACAGTAAGCCGCAAAGGCAAAACGGTTACAGTGAAGGCCGAAAATAGTAAAGGAGAAGAATGCTGTATCGAAGGCGATTATTGTTTGGTAGCAGTAGGTAGAAAACCCTATACCGAAAATTTGGGATTGGCCAATATTGGCATCGAACTTGACGACAGAGGGCGGATAATTGTAGATAAACAATTGCAAACCAATGTAAAAGGAATTTTCGCCATAGGCGATGTAATAAATGGAGCCATGTTGGCCCACAAGGCCGAAGAAGAGGGTGTTTTTGTGGCAGAGACTTTAGCTGGTCAAACGCCACATATAAACTATAACTTAATTCCAGGTGTTGTTTACACTTGGCCCGAAGTAGCATCGGTTGGCCAAACCGAGGAAGAGCTAAAAACCAAGGGTATAAATTATAAAGTGGGCACTGGTCCATACAAAGCCAATGGCCGTGCGGTAGCCAGTATGGACACCGACGGCTTAGTCAAAATTTTGGCACATGCCGATACCGACGAAATTTTGGGTGTTCATATAATTGGTCCACGGGCGGCCGATATAATTGGGGAGGCCGTACTCGCCATGGAATTTAGAGCAAGTGCCGAAGATATAAGCCGTATTAGCCATGCCCATCCTACATTTTCCGAATCCTTAAAAGAAGCCGCACTTGATGCTACTGGCAAAAGAGCTTTGAATTTTTAAAATAACAAGGTGCAAATGAATAAAAATATATGGCTATTGTTAATTTATATTTTGACAGTATGGCCTGCATTTGCCCAAACCAAAAAAGGGACCAAAAAAAGCAACAAAAAGCCTAAAACAATACAACTTGATGAGAAGGGAAAAAAAACAGTGGGTATTCATGCAGGTTTAAGCTTAACTGGTGTATTGTATGACGCCATGATGAGCGACACGATAACCAAGCAATACACCACCAACGTAAAACCGGCCTTTCAATTTACTTACTCCGAATTTATTAACAAGAAGTCATCGTTTGGTTTTTTTACTTCCATACAGCCATTTAAAGTGGATATAGCCCATTGGCAATATGGCGATAGCCTTAGCCCTTCGAAAATTGACAATTTGCACATAAAAATGAAAAGAGTTTATTTTGGGGGCACTTGGCTTTATCATTTCAAAAACACCGCCAAAGTAGATATGTACATTGGCATAAGGGCTGGACTTTTATTTTGGAATAAAAAATACGATACCAAGGATACGGCATTTATAAGGGCCTTTAAAGATGAGTTTTTAATGCTTAACCGGCCAGCCTTAAATTTTATTCCTTTGGGAATGCGCATTAAATTAACCCCCGAATTTGCTGCAAATTTTGAGATTAATGTCGGCTCGCCTCATTTATTATCCTTTGGTTGTTCGTATCGTTTTAAATAAATTATTATGCCTAAATATTTAATATTACTCCTGCTTACCGTATTTTTCATCAATGCCAAAGCGCAAAGCAATACCTCAAAAAAAGCCATCGATTACAAGGTTCATCAAATTAGTGCAAATGCGGCATTAAGCACTGCTGGATTGGCTTTTAAAATTGATGGAAAGCTAAATTGGAAAACCGATTCGTTTAGCTACAAAGGAAGTTCAAAGCCAGCTATTCAGTTAGGCTATGATTATTATTTTAATAAAAATATATCCATAGGTATTTTAGGGTCATCGCAAACGATGAACATGAAGGTGAATTATTTAATTTTTAAAAACGTCAACGAATTAACCAAACGGTATAACGATATCGACATCAAAGTTGACCGCCGCTATATAGGCTTGCGATGTAATTTTCATTTTATAAATAATACCAAAAGCGATCTTTACACAGCCCTTCGTTTTGGGTCTGTTTTTTGGAAAATTTCACCATCGATAACCGATAGCGATTTAGACGAAAAACTCGAAACCAGTTTTCCTGGAACCTTATTGCCCGCATTGGCATTAGGGTATAAGTACAAAATAAAAGAAACGGTAGGTGTAGGGATAGAGTTGAGCGTAGGAACGCCTCATGTTTTTGCATACGGAATCGATGCAAGGTTCTGATAGCTAAATTTTTTTTTTTGAACGTTTTGGCTAACGATGAGTTTAGTTCATATCGTCGTAATGCTTATGCTCGCCATCGTTCCAAAGGGCTTCCAAATCGTAAAAATTTCGTTTTTCACGTTGAAATATATGAACTACCACGTCGATATAATCTAATATAATCCAATCGGACAATCGAAATCCTTCGCGACTAAACGGTTTTTCGCCGGTTGCATTTCGTATTTCATCTTCTACAGAGTCGGCTATGGCATCTATCTGTTTATCCGACTCGGCATGGCAAATTATAAAATAATCGGCTACCGATAAATTTAGCTTGCGCAAGTCAATTTTAACAATGGATTTGGCCTTTTTTTCTTGCATGCCTTTCACTGCAATTTCGGCCATAATGGCGCCTGAATCGGCTTTTTTTACCTTCAAATTTTTGTATTAAACTTTAACAGTGCAAAAATCGTTAAAATCCTTCAAAGTATGCGGCTATTTTTTTGGCTAATTTGCTCAATACACTATGAGGTT
>CAMDXE010000072.1 GCA_945878925.1 Chitinophaga pinensis | reverse complement strand
AACCCTAATAAGGGCGAATTTAGCATTGAATTGAAAGCAACAATTGGTGAGACGGTTAACATAGAGATTTATGATTATTTATGGCGACAACTGTTTTTCTCAAAGGAAAAAGCTGATGAGCAGGCCTTTATTAAAAACATTTCATTAATAAATACTCCAACAGGTGTTTATTATATTAAGGTTTTTACTCATTTGGAGAACTATGTGGTGAAATTATTAATTTTAGAATAAAATTACAAAATCAATAGCGAAACTGGTTAACGTGCTTAAATGATATTATTTCATGATGTCAATTTAGTACCATATTCATTTCTGATAATTTTATTTTATCAAAACCAATATTTTTCCTATCTAAATTATCCATGTTTTGTGCTTAATAATGAATCTAACCCTCTGACATCACCTCCCATTCTTAATTTAGTCATAATCATTTATTTCTTTGGATATTACGAATTACATGAATACTTTTGAATATTATAGCATCCTAAGTGAGACCATGCCTAATTCTACTTTACATTCTTTTATCCCATTGGGTCAATGCCTCGCATATTTTTGGAGGCGAAATAACCTATAAATTTATTTCAAAAGCCGGCAATGGCGACATTACGTATGCGGTAAAATTGTCTTTATTTTTAGATTGCAAGGACGGCAACCCATCGTCGATTGCTACCGATGCTACTGCATTTATCAATGTTTTTGACGCCAAGACTGGAAGTTTATTGAAAGGTTTATGTAAAACCGTTACCCGCCAAAGTCCAATTAAGGTGACTGTTAATTCATATAAATGTATAAAGAACTCGCCGGATGTATGCGTTGATTTATACTATTACGAAACAAATTTAGTACTGCCAAAACAAAGTAATGGCTATATTGTAACCTTTGAGCGCTGTTGCCGCAATGCCATTGTCGAAAATATTAATAACCCAGGATCGACCGGAGCTACCTATTGGACCGAAATAAAACCAGAATCGGTAAATGGAAAAAACAGTAGCCCCATTTTTAAATCGAGGCCTCCTATTTTTCTTTGCCTAAATGCGCCCTTTTCATTCGACCATTCGGCCACCGATGAGGACGGCGATTCATTGGTATATGAAATTACAACCCCTTATTTTGGCGCATCCAATAACCGAAGTCGACCTGATTATAACAATACAGGATCGGGCACACCCGTGTTTCCATTAACGGGCAATAGACTGGTTCAATGGAAATCGCCTTATAGCGTAAATAATGAAATGGGCGGAAATCCTATCCTGGAGGTTGATGAACTTACAGGACGACTTACAGTAACCCCAACCAAAACCGGACAATTCGTAATGGGTATAAAGGTTAAAGAATACCGTAATGGCGTTTTTATAGGCGAAACCAAACGCGACTATCAATTTAATATATCGAATTGTGTATTTGAAGTGATCTCTAATTTTATTCCGGTAAATTCGGCTACCAATGTTTCGTCAAAATTATTATGCACCAATGCGCCTGTTACTTTTGTAAATGCAAGCAGCGGAGCCATCCGTTATCATTGGGATTTTGGGGTAATTGGCCTAAGCAACGACACCTCAAATAAAGCATCGCCAACCTACCTTTATCCAAATGCTGGCACTTATAAAATTACCCTTTTAGCCATTAATGCAATCTGCGTAGATACCTTTATTTATATCGTAACCGTTAAAGAGGCTTTTAAGGTAGACCTTGGACGCGATACAATTTTTTGCCAAGCCACAACCTTAAACATCGACGCAGGCAATGCCGGGAAACAATTTTTATGGAACACAGGACCAACCACACAAAACATAGTAATAAAGCAAAGCGGTAAATATTCGGTAACGGTTACCGATGGGCCATGTATTGTAAGAGATACCGTTTCGATAATTGTTGACGAATCTGTTTTTTATGCAGGAAAAGACACGGCTCAATGCCAAGTAAACTTTATACCGTTTACGTATTCTGTTCCGAATCTTTATAAAAGCTATTTATGGAACAATGCCACCACTTTTCCAAGCATCGATATCACGTCGGCTGGTAAATATTGGGTAACGGTAAGCAATCAAAATAATTGTAAGCGTACCGATACCATAGAATCCTTCTTTTTTAAGCCGCCCCATGATTACTTGCGCGACACTATGGTTTGCATTGGATTTGCTGGGCAATTTGATGCCAAAATATTAAACTATACTTACATCTGGAACACCAATGAAAGCAGCCGCATCATTAATCCTATGGCGCCTGGTAAATATAAAGTAACTATAAATAATGGATTTTGTTTTAGCAGCGATTCTGCCATTCTTTCCAATATCGATCCGGGTTTAGATATTGGCAACGACACGTCGTTTTGCGGTCCATTTCTCTTTTCGGTTCAACCCACAAAAAATTATTCATCCTATGCCTGGAATAACGGGGCCTATAATCGGGTAAACACCTTGAGCCAAGGTGGTTTGGTAAAAGTGACGATTATGAGTGCCGAAGGGTGCTTTCAATCGGATAGCTTCCTAATTATTAATTACCCTTTAAATGTAAGCTCTATTTTAGGCGACACCCTGGCTTGCACTGCTTCAATTTTACCCCTTGTGGCCTCTCCCAATGAAACCTACCTATGGAATACCGGCGAAACCACACAGGCGATAAGCACTCAAGAAGGAGGTATTTTTACGGTTAGTGTAAGCGATACCAATGGTTGTTCGGATACAGTTTATCACCACATTACCAAAAACCCAAATGCTTTGCCCAACGAGGTTTTTATGCCTAATGCTTTTACCCCAAACGGCGATAAATTAAATGAACTATATCCCGATAGTAAGTTTCAAGATATACATGCCTACTATCATCTTATGCTCTTTAACCGCTGGGGCGAAAAACTGTTTGAAACCAGCACTCCTAATCAAAATTGGGATGGGCACAGTTCTGGAAAACTATGCCAAGCCGATGTGTATATGTACACTGTAAATTACATTGGTTGCGACAACCAAAGGCATATGCTAAAAGGCGAATTTAATTTAATTCGATAACCTATTATCGAATAATTAATTTTTCATAGCCTACCAATTGACCAGTTTGTACCCTAATAATATAGGTTCCCTTGGAAAGTGTTTCTTCAATTTTCAATTCAGTTTGCCCGCCTAAAGGATGAAGTGAAACCAATTTTCCTTCCATGCTTAATATGGATAATTTTCCATGACTTAGTTCGGGGTTAACCCTTACTGTAAACGCAGAGGATGCCGGATTAGGATACACAGCGATTTGAGGTTGGTTTGCCACAGGCTTCACTCCTGAAAAATCGTATAAAATATCTTGGCTTGCGCTATCCGAACAGCCGCTAGTTATAAATTTCACGATAAGTTTTATAGAGTATGTGCCGTAGGATGCATATTTATGTGTGACAAATTTTGAAGTATAGGTATTGCCATCCCCCATAAACCATTTGTAGGTTACACCTGTGGTTACATAAGGTACAAAACTCATCCGATGACCACTGATAAAACTATAATTATAGCCCGAAATTGGCAGAGGAAGCACTTCGGCCAAAACCGTATACACCGGACTGGTGCATCCATTTTTTGAAACTTTAAAATAATAATTGGTCGATACTAATAAATTTGGGGTAGTGTAGGCAGCGGTAGAGGCTAAAAGTTTTGTTGTGGCTTCATCTTCATACCACTTTACCACATTGGTGCCAGCTGTAACTTTCATGGTTACTTTGGCATTGCCACATACTAAGGGCACATCAATTTTGGTAATAGAATCGTAAGCGTTAATTTTAATGTTTGCCACCGAACGTATAGGATTTATGCATCCATTATCCTCAGCCTCTGGAAATAAATTGATGGATTTTTTGGTATAATATCGAATCACAGAACCTTTGTTGATTAGAGTTCCACCTGTAGGGGCAGTGTACCAATTGACCGTACCAAAATCGCTTAATAAGGCTCCTACTTGTGCGGTGTCGCCTTTGCAACGTTCGTCGCCAAAAACTTGGCTAATAGAAGGATAATCGTGGGTACTAATTTTTATTCCAAGCCTTGAACTTGCGCATGTCGACTTTTGAGCTTCCACATATATATAAGCCGTTCCAACTGCTTTTGGGGTAAACGTGAACGCATTGCCCGATGCTATGCTGTTTCCTCCATTGGGCAGATCAAACCATCGCAAGGAATCGTTTGCTATGCTATATGCTTTTAAAAGCGCTTTGCCTAATGGCCTAAAACACAAACTCGTATCGTTTGAAACGATGGGTTCGTCGGGCGCAAAACTATTATCGACATAAGCAGTAACGGTTTTAAAATATGGACTGTAGCATTCGTTATTATTGCTTCGCACATAGTAGGACGCATCCTTCGAAAGGCTTCCTGTTTGGAAAACATTGCCATTATAAAAAGGCAAAAACGTGCTATCGGTATACCATTCGGTAAGTCCTATGCTTGACTTGGCTTCTAAATTGGCTTTTGCACCAAAACAAATGCTGTCGTTGCGGGTTATAGGATGTTTGGGATAATCGTTTACCGTTATTATCAGCAAGGTAAACCCGCTTTCGCATCCATAATTTATGGCCTTAATGTAAAAGGTGTCGTTGTTCTGAATTTTGCCCAATTTATTGGTGTTGCCAGTAAATACCACATTGCCCGAAGGATTTTTATACCATTTGATGGTTGTGCCTGTATCGGAGGCCACTTCAATATTGGCATCGTCGCCTCTGCAAATATTTGTTTTCGAAATGGCCACAGGATTTTTAGGTTTAAAATAAAGGATTTTTACAGCTGTATCTAGGCATGGGCTATTGCCGCGCCATTGATACATATAGGTTACTAATCTAATATTAAAATTTCCTTTGCCATTGTATTTATATATGCCATTGATGCCGTTATAAGCCCAAGGCATTTCGCCATAATTCCACTGATGAGTGTATTGTTCAATATTATAAAACGAGTATAAACTATAAAATTTGCTTCCAGCCACATTGGCAGAACTTGCATTTTTAAAACGGGCCGAATCTTTAAAATTAAAACATTCGGGAACCGTAAAATCTGTTCCAAACGTATAACTCACATGAGGATAAAATTGCATATCGGCATTCAATCGTGTTCCTCCAATATTTAAACTTAAACCTCGGTACCATCGTCCACTAACCGAACCACATAATAAATTGGCCGAATCGCCGTCGGCATTGGTCCACGAATTGGCTACTAATCCGGCACTTAAACTTGTACTGTCCGATTCGACAGTGAGCACATAAGGGTAATTAACCGTTACAGGCGATTTGAATGTACATCGTTTTTCGAGTTTTGATAATAAGCCACCGCCAAACGTCGAGTCAATGGTTACGGTATCGCTGCGCAATGGAGTTCCGCTAGGCAAAGAATCTGCTCCTGCTCTATAGATATTACAAATAACGCGAATGGTTTTGTCGGTTGGAGGGCTTGCAACGGCCCATGCATAAAACGTAAATCCATGAACGGTTATGTCCTGTGGCGCGCCATAAATTTGCCCCAACGAATAATTTTTTCGCATGCTTATCGAATTATAGGCAGAGGCTTTGCGTCGCGCATATTCTACGGTATCGTTGCCGCAAGTTTTGGGCTTGGCGGCCGATTTTTTATAATGTTTTTGAGTATTGTATTGCGGCAAGTCATCGGTAATTTTGCCTTTAACTTCGGTATGTTGGCTATAAGCAACGAGCGAGAAGATTATAAAAAATAGGGTTAAAAAGTAATGTCGAATCATAATTCTAATTTTTTTATAAAACAAAGATAATAAAATCGAAATACCAAATTAATTTAGATTTATTAAAACCAAAAGGTTTGACATTTATAGGTTTAAGGATTTCCTAGCCGACCCATCTTTAATAAAAAATTAAAGGGTCTCTAACGTTTCTCGAATGTCGCTTGCTATTTGCTCAGGCAGGCGATTTCCGTCAGTTATATAAATAGATTCGGTTGCTTTTAATTTGTCGAACGCCGCATAGTAATTGGCCTTAACTAAGGTAAGATTTTCGAGGGTTTCGTATAATTCGGTGCTCTCTCTGTTTTTATTAATCCGACTCATGCTTTGCTCCGCTGAAATGTCAATGTAAATATTAAGGTCGGGCTTGAGCATGTTAGCGCAGGGCAAATTGGCTTCGATAACCCAATCCATTGGCATGTGCACGCTATGGTAGGCATACGACGAAAAATAATAGCGATCGGTAATTACGGTATAACCCTCTTCCATTTTTGCAAGCAACCCATCCGATTTATTTAATAAGTGGTGAAACCTATCGGCCAAAAAAAGGGCGGCTATGCTGTGGTGGTTTGTTTCAATTTGGCCAGAAAAAACGCTTCGCAATAAAATTCCGATTTGGCTATCGGTGGGTTCAAAAGTGCTATACACTTTGTGCCCAGCTTTGATGAGGCTTTCGGTCAAAAGTTTAACTTGAGTGCTTTTTCCGCATCCATCAATACCTTCGAAGGCTATAAATAAATTTTTCTTCATCTGACCCTTGGGTGGCAAAATTAACTAAAAAAAAGGCACCATGACGATGCCTTTTTGGTCGGGGTGACAAGATTCGAACTTGCGACCACACGCCCCCCAGACGTGTACTCTACCGGGCTGAGCTACACCCCGTTTTTTTTGATTACGGAGCGCAAAAGTACAATGCCTTTAGAAAAAATCATTGCTTTTTTTATAGAATTATTCAGAAAAATACGCTTTCCTTTTTATTCATCTTATTTTTGCACCTTAAAATTCAATGTATCAGAGGCCAATCATCAAGCGCACATCCATTTCATGCACCTTCCCTCAAAAATCATAGAGCAAGCGGTTACCGAACTTTCACAGTTTCCGGGCATTGGCAAAAAAACGGCTTTGCGCATGGTTATTCATTTGATGAAACAAAACGAGGCATCGGTAGGCGCATTGGCCAAAGCCATTATTAATTTAAAAACCAATCTGCAATTTTGTAGCATTTGCCACAATGTAGCCGAAACAGAGGTTTGCGATATATGCAAAGGCATAAACCGGAATAAAAACGTAATATGTGTGGTCAAAGATTTTCAAGATTGTATTTCGATTGAAAGCACAGGCCAATATTCGGGCACCTATCATGTGCTCAACGGATTGGTTTCGCCTCTGGACGGCATTGGGCCTGACGATATTAACATTGGCACCCTAATAAACAGGGTAAACAACACCCAAATCGATGAGGTTATTCTTGCCCTAAGTGCAACCATGGAAGGCGATACGACTTCGTTTTATATATCCAAAAAACTTAAAGCCTTAAACGTTAAAATTACTCAAATTTCTAGAGGAATCGCCATTGGAGGAGAGCTTGAATTTGCCGATGAAATAACCTTAGGGCGATCGCTAATCAGCCGTATTCAGGTAACATAGGCATTTTAAAAAATCAAACACTATCTGTTTAGTGCAAAACCACAAATGGTATGCGCCAATTGCGACTTTGCGATGAAATTATGCTGAGGTAATTTCCATTTGGCAAATCGGCAATATCCACCTTAGCTTGTCCGTCTTTAACGCCAACCATACGTTCTTTTACAACATTTCCACCCATGCCTATGATTTGCAAATTAGCCTGATTGCCATCAAAACCATCTACGCTTAAAATTAAGCTCGAGCTTGCAGGAACAGGCCATGCCCTAACCCCGTATAAATTAAGTTTGGCAACCGCATTTGGAAAAAATGCAATGGAAATATCATCAATCAGCAGGCTTGAACCTATTTCGGCTGCGTCAGGATTTCCGTCTAAATTACTCGAGGCAAAAGCCATAAAAATTGAATCGACGCGCTTTGAACTATTATTATAGGTAAAGTTAATTTCCATATAAGTCCAATTGGCCATTTTTTTAAGTTTAGTAACTTTATTATAAATTTCCTGCATCGTATCGCCAGCTATATCATGCCGCGTAGTGGTTATCAAAACAATGGAAGTATCTTTAACCAATGGATTTGATTTATAATAAAACGACAATGTTTTAGGGTTGCCATAAATGCGGGTTCCTCCAAAGGGGAAATCGTCCATATTTCCATTGGTTATAAACCCTGTTGGAAAACCTCCATCGCCCGCCGCTGTATTTATCTTAATTGCAAATTCACCACTTTTTTTATCGGTTGATTTTACAACACTCGGGGCGCTTCCTTGAGGAAGAAAACTATTTGAACTTACCCAATCGGCTACTACTTCGTTTTGATAATTTTGCCAGAGTTCGAAACTAGGATTTGGTAATTTTTGGGTGGCGCCTATCAAAAACAGACTATCCAATTGCACATAACTTCCCGAAGAATTGATGGCATCCATATCACCCGAAAAAATAACCATGGATACAGTATCGGGCATCTGGTTATCAAAAAAAGTAATTTCGCTGCAAAGCCGAGTATAGGTTGATCGGTTGCCCATCAAATCCATACCAGCCACACCAATAACATCCCCATCCTTTTTGAAAAATAAGTAGATAAAACCGGTATCGGCATTTAATTGTGATTTATAATAAAACCCAAAGCTATCGGGTTTTTCGGTATAAGGCGCTCCTCCTGTTAAACCACCCTGACCAGGATTGCCCAAAAAAAGACCGCCAAAATAATCAGTATTATTATACGTACTGTTGCTTAGTTTTAAAGCATAACTTCCACTTTTAGCATCGCTAACTCTTGTAGCATTGGGCGAACCTCCGCTTGTAATTATTTCTAAATTAGAGGTATTGTAGCCTTTAGGACTGCTGTAATTGGTAGTATTCCAATTTTCGAAACCTGCATTTGGAATAGTTTGCCCCATCGCCAAAAAATTAAAGGCGCTTAAGCTTAAAAGTAAAATAGCTTTTTTCATTTTGAGTTCGATTATATATATCCCTCCAAATGTAATGAACTTTATTTATTTCAAGAGATGTTAAAATAAATAAAGTACTTTGTTATTTTTGACACATGCTTAAAAAACTACTTTCTCCCAATCTCATCGATCGCAAGGTAAATGTATCCTTATTTATTTTAAGAGCCGGCGTCGCTCTAGTTATGATTCCTCACGGCTATCAAAAACTAATTCATTTTTCGGAAAAAGCTCCAGAATTTATGAATTTCATGGGCCTTGGTGGCGAAATATCTTTGGCCATGCTCATATTTGCCGAATTGTCGTGCGCCTTTTTGGTTCTAATTGGTTTGTTTACCCGATTTGCATGTATTCCTTTGGTAATAGCTATGTCTGTAGCCTTATGCAAGGCCCATAATTGCGAAATATTTGGCGATGGGCAAACTGCTTTTATTTACCTAATCAGTTTTATAGCTGTATTTATAGCAGGACCAGGAAAATACAGCATGGATACCTTTCTTTCTGCAAAGAAATTAAATCCATAATCCAAATTATTTAATCAAAAAAATTAGCCTGCTATGGCAGAATAGGCAGCAGCCGAAAGAAGCGCATCGGCTTCCGAAGGGTTGCTCATTTTCATTTTTATCATCCATCCTTTTCCGTATGGGTCTTCGTTTACATGCTCTGGATTATTATCCAAGCCTTCATTTTTTTCGATGATATCTCCACTTAAGGGTAAAAATAAATCGGATACCGTTTTAACTGCCTCAACGGTTCCAAATATTTCATGAGCATTAAGGGTTTGACCTACCGTTTCTATCTCTACAAACACAATATCACCCAACTCACTTTGCGCAAATTCGGTTATCCCTATAGTAGCAATATCGCCATCTATGCTTACCCACTCGTGATCTTCAGTGTATTTAAGGTTGGTTGGAAAATTCATTGTTTTTTATTTTTTATAATATGATTGCGAAATTAATTATTTACTCGTTTTGAAACGTAATTTTATAATATTTTTTATTGAAAGCTTAATGAGTCCTGTTTTCGGCTTTACAAAATTAAATTCTGCAACCTATAACCCATGTCATCTTTATGCTTACTTGTTTTTATTATCCCAAATAATAGAAAAAAGCGTTGTTAAATTTTGTTTCAAATCTTTACGATTCACGATATAATCTAAAAATCCTTTTTCAACTAAAAACTCTGCACGTTGAAATCCTTTTGGCAAGTCTTTGCCAATGGTTTCCTTTATTACCCTCGGACCAGCAAAGCCAATTAAGGCTTCAGGTTCTGCAATGTTTAAATCGCCCAACATGGCATACGAAGCGGTTACGCCTCCTGTTGTAGGGTCGGTTAATAAAGAAATATAAGGAACACCTGCTTTGGCCAAAAGGGCTAATTTGGCCGATGTTTTGGCCATTTGCATTAACGAAAATGCTGCTTCCATCATGCGAGCCCCTCCAGATTTTGAGATCACTAATACTGGAATTCTATGTTCTCGTCCGTAATCTATTGCTCTTGAAATTTTTTCACCTACAACGCTTCCCATTGAGCCGCCTATGAAACTAAAATCCATGCATGCCACTACCAATTTACATCCATTCATGTTGCCGGTTGCCACCTTTACTGCATCTTTCAACTCCGTTTTTGCCATCGACTCTCTAATTCGGTCTGGGTACGGTTTTGAATCAATAAAATTAAGCGGATCGGCTGAAGTTATACTATCATATAGTTCAGTAAAATTTTGATAATCAAATAAAATGCTAAAATATTCGTCGGATCCTATTTTCTCATGAAAATCACAATGCATACAAACCCAGCAATTTTCCTCAAACTCCTTGGTTAATATCGGTTTTTTACATCTTGAACATTGATACCAAATGCCGTCGGGCGTTTCTTTTTTATCAATAGTTTTGGTTACTATTCCTTCTTTTACACGCTGAAACCAACTCATGCTTAAATGATTTGAAAATTTGAAAAGTTTAAAAGTTGAAAATTAGTGATCATTAGCTATTTTTTATGCTGTTCGCCCTTCGAATGTTAGAAGGGTTCAATTATGCAATAGTAATATCTTTTGACAGATAAACATCTTGAATAGCATTTAAAATATCTACCCCTTCATTCATTGGCTTTTGAAACGCCTTGCGGCCCGAAATCAAACCACATCCGCCTGCCCTTTTATTAATAACGGCTGTACGAACGGCTTCTCCTAAATCAGATGCTCCTTTGCTCTCTCCTCCTGAATTAATAAGCCCAACTTTACCCATATAACAATTTGCTAGTTGATAACGGCAAAGATCTATCGGATGGTCTGAAGATAGTTCGCTATACACATTCGGGTGTGTTTTTCCATAGTTCACTGCCATATATCCTCCGTTTGTATCGGGCAATTTTTGCTTTATTATATCTGCTTGTATGGTTACGCCCAAATGATTGGCTTGCCCTGTAAGGTCGGCACTTGTATGATAATCTATTCCGTCTTTTTTAAAGGCATTATTGCGCATATAGCACCAAAGTATAGTTGCCATTCCTAATTCATGTGCACGTTCAAACGCCTCTGCAACTGCAACTATTTGCTGATCGCTCTCGGGTGAACCAAAATAAATTGTAGCCCCTACTGCAACTGCACCTAAATTCCATGCTTCTTCAACGCTACCGAACATAAATTGATTAAATCGGTTGGGATACGATAAAAATTCATTGTGATTAAGTTTTACAATAAATGGGATTTTATGAGCATAAAGGCGTGAGCATGAGGCCA
>CAMDXE010000071.1 GCA_945878925.1 Chitinophaga pinensis | reverse complement strand
TATTTCCGAAAATTTTATGACCTTTTTGGATTAAGGTCAAAATTTTTCAGAACAACTTTTTAACTTACACACTTAGTGAGATACTACCTACCAATTTATTCGTTTTTTTTAATTTTTTGATACCCGAAAACTTTATTTTAGTTCTGTATGGTTATTAGGGGGGGGCAGTAGAGAATATTCTCTTTTACATTCTGAATATTGGAGGTTATGCTCCCTGACAAGCGTTGAAAGTAGTTCCTTTATTGAAGTGAAAGTGTTCATGCGAATGTCAACTAATTTTTCAGGTTCAGTTTCTTTAAATGTCTTTGCACTTCCCGTTCTACTTGGTCAAAGTCGGGCAAGTTTTTTATTTGTTCACTCATTGAACTCTGCCAACGACCTTTGTATTGCGGCAATCGTTCGGCTAATTTTTTCGGAAAATCTGTATGATTTAATTCTTTGCTTTTACACTTTGATTCGAATTCATTCAAATAAAAATCAACGTCCATTCTGTGTTGTTCCAAAAGATACCAGATGTCGTAAAAATCACGGGCTTGCATTCTTTGCATAACTGACCGCATTTTCTCCACTAATACCTCTTCCAATGGATAACACAAAAGTTGGTATTCTTCTATATCAGTATAGTCAATGAAAACATCTTTCATTACTGGTTCAAAAACCAGTTGTTCGCTTCTCGAAATGTCAATTTTTACGCGTTTGTTATTTCCTTGTCCACCAAGCGGGCCGATATAGCTTATGTAAAAGTTAATGCCACCATCTTCGTGTTCGTTATTATCAATAATTTCAAGTGGAATATTGGCTTCTTCCTTAATGTAGTCAAAGGTTTCCCTGAACCATTCAAAAATTTGTTCATTAGAAATTTCATTATTGATTAAGGTAAAATCCAAGTCTTCTGAAAATCGGTAATCTTCAAAATAGATTTTCTTTAAAACAGTTCCTCCTTTAAACACGATAACTTTTGAAAGTTGTTCATGTTGTGCAATGCCTTTTAATATCCATGAAAGAATATAATCTTTTTCAATCTGCTGGTCACGAACGCCAACAGTTCTTGCTTTTTGCTGTATTTCTCCGGGTTTAATCATGTGTAAATGGCAGATTTAATGGTGTCAGTTTCTAAGTTTTGCTGAATGCTCCACCGACTGTTGCGTTTGCCAACCTTTGGCAATTCGGTGTCAAGCACTACATAAGAAGTAGTTTTTATTTTTTGTAAATTGTCAATAATTCCTGAATTGATGTCAAGCATTTCCAACAAAAATCCTAACCGTTTTATTACAGCTTGAGAATCAAATTTTACAGCATACTCAAGCAGTATATCGAATTTTATTTTTTCTTTTGAAGTATAAATAGCCTTTGCTACTTCCACTATACCACCAGCATAGTCAGGTTTGAATAGGCAGTCTATAAATGTTTTTTCTAAATCAGAACAAAGCACTTTATTGAAACTATCAATCCATATTTTTTTTGCACCGAAAAAATGTTTGTCGTTGTGATAAATGAATTGAAAGGGAATATTTTTGATTTTTATTTCCGATGGTCGAATTTGTTTTGAAACAACAATTTGTTCCTTCAAAGAAGGTTGTGTGATGAGATTATGAATTTGCAAAGCAGAATAGTAACCAATATAATATTGGGCATCGTTTGCCAAGTTTCCCGCTATTAAATGCCAGTCGGGCATAAAATTTTCAGCATTTGCTTCGTATGGTATGATGTAATAAACTCCGTCTTTCAATCTCATCAGAAGTCCACGCTTAGTCATGTCGCTGAGTAGTTCCCGAAGTGTGCTTTCCTTTGAATCAGGCATTGCGTGGCATGCTTCGCTATAGTCAAAGCAAGTCTTGTTCTGTCCATTGAAATAGGATAGAAGTTCGTTTGATTGCGTTGATATGTATTTGCTTTTCATAGTAATATTGTCAGGATAAACCTGACTACAATGATACGAAAGATAATTTAATATTTTGCCTTTTTGCTTCGAAAAATCACTCTTTATAGTGTAATTGTCAGGATAAACCTGATATTTCAGATATGAAACGTCATTTTTGGTGGTGTATTGGCTAAAAAGTGGCTCTTTTAGTTTTACTCACAGCATAATTGATTTTTAAAGGTGTTCGTGATTGCTTCGCAGTTGCCGAAGGGTTGGCTTTGTGTGTCGGGGCAAAACCAAATGTGCCACTTGTGCGGCTGGCTAAAATTGTTTTTAAAAAATGCGAGGAGGAAACAAAATAAAAAACATCGGGTCGGCTTGAGTGTCGGCTTACTTGGTGTCCCTTTGTAATATATTCTGTATGTTTTTCACTTGTCAAAATGGTTTGCTTTTTTTGTTTAATTGTCAGCCTGTAGATGGTTGTAGTGTCGGTCGTTACGCTTGCACCTTACGGTTGCAGGTAACTGTGGTGCGGCTTTCGGAGTCGTCGAACTTTAGCCTAAGACAAAAGTAAGTTGGGATAACACACTTTGACAAACTACAAAATAGCCATCTTGCAAATGTGCTGTTATCAGCTGCCCTCTATGTCTAATACGGTCAATCTTGTATTTTGAATTTGACTTTTAAAGAATCAATATCTTCTAAAATAATTTCTTTAAAAGAATTGGTTTCCAACAAAAAAAGATGATACTCTGTTGAATTTATCACCTCAGCATCCTGGCCTAAATAGGAGGTATGATGGTATATCTGAAGAATATCAGCAATTCCATCTCCATTGTAATCTAATATCCAACTATCTGTCATTCCCTCACCGCCTTCTACACCATAACCACCATTCAACTTAATTTTATTACATAATTTTTTACTATGGTCAAAGCAATAGAAAAACATCCCTGTCTCATCGCAGGTTGGGCTCCCTTCAATACTTATCAAATAGCCAGTAATACTATCATTGAATTTTATTTTTCCCATTGCTTTTATAGTATGAATCAAATACGAAGTCAAAAGATAGGAAAGATTGCTATCAAGAGTTACTAGGAAACTCAAACTCTGCTTAACCAAAATCTTCCCGTTTTTAGAAAACGCAAAATGGAAGGAGCTCACATCCCTATTTTTTAACACTAAACTATAAGATGAGTCAATTGTTGAAAAATGTCTATCGAATTTGTAAAAAGAAGAATTTGATTGTCCCCAAGTAGTCAAACTACAAATAACAAGAAAAACGAACATTGCCAATTGTCGCATATCTCCATAAAAATGTTTAACTATGATCATTTTGATGCTTGGTGAGCTCTGTTTCTAAATACTCAGTAACAATTTTTTTCTTAAATTCATCACTGTAAAATGTGCCTGGGTGTGATCTCGTCGTTTTCATGTTTTACGCTTTTTTTTTCGTAAACCTATTTTAGGACAAGACAGGAAGAACAAACTTTCCAAAACTACAAAGTAGCCATCTAATATACCTGCTGTTACCTGTAGGCTTTCGTTGGTTTTAGTATCCAAATTCTTCATAATTTGCTTTTATCATATCTATCCAACTTGCCCAATATGATTTACCTGTCGAGCCTGCTCCATTTGGGTCAATTGTATAAAAGTCAGGTATTACTTCAAAACGCTTTTTCGTTTTAGTTTCATTTAAGAAATGTGTTAAGCATTCTAACATTTTGTCAAATGACGAGAAAATAATTTCGCTTAGCCCGTCCAAGTCGCCACCATATTCGTGGTCATAAACTCGAATTGGGAAATCTACTTTACCAATCTTGTTTCTTGTGTCGAAAACCAATGGTCCTGCGTCATTCCCTTCGTCTGCAAATGGAATGAGTCCAAGCGGAATAAGCTGTTCTGGTATATCCCAGTCAAGATTGTCAATTAATTTTTCCAAAGGTCTTGTCGCCATAGAATAAGGAAGTCTAATTATTGAACAATCACAATCTGCAAAAAAATACCGTTTGTGCCACTCAATAAAATTGTCGGGTAATGTTATTTTAAATTTGGATTCTACTCTTTTGTAGTCGTCAAGGGTCAAAGTCCCTTGAGTTAGGTTCCATTCATAATAGCCATTTTTGTTAACGGGCGATCGCATCATCTCGTTAGGAACTTTGTCAGAATAAAGAGATTTCATTCCTGGTGTCCAATATGCTTTGAAAAATTGTTCGTTAATGTCAGTCATTCGGAATGTTTCTAAAGCTTACGTTTTGGGCATACCAGATGGGCGACCCCCAACCACAAAGTTATCCAGCGATAACTAAACTCCAAACATCTGCAAAACTTTCCACGGAATAGCGAGATGAGTCTTTTTTGTATGCCATGTTATGCGTTAGGCTTTCTTTTCTTTCAAGCGAGCTTAACAAAGTTGTCTTCAAGTTTTACATTAAAATTTATCTCTGCCTTTAAGGCCCTAAAAACTTTTAAAACTGTGTCAATAGTCGCACTGTTGGCACTGCTTTCAAGTTTAGAAATTTGAGCTTTCTGCACTCCAACGAGTTTACCAAGTTCTTCTTGTGTTAATTGGCGTTCTTGTCTTGCAGATTTAATCATTTTTCCCAACACATCCATACGCAGTTCGTATTCGTATTCGTCACGGTCTGCTGTTCCAACTTTACCGATATACTTGTCTTTCATTTCGATAAGCGAATAGGTCTTAATTTCCTTCGTTGCCATATTTTCTAATTTTTAGATTTGTTGTTAAAATATTTGTCTCTCAGTCTTTCTGCTCGGTCAATTTCGTTCGCTGGCACTTTATCAACCTTCTTTATGAAACCGTGCGTAGCAATTACCAATGTTTCCGTGTTGTTTGACTTATCCCAAAATGCAAGCAATCTGATTTGAAGTCCACCAAATTTTGTACGAAGTTCCCAAATGTCATTTTGCAATTTTTTGAACAATTTCGGGTCATTCGTCTGTTCAGCAAGGTCAATGTTGTAAAATATTTTTTTAATAGTCTTTGGGTCAAGTTCTGCAATAAACTCGTTTGCTTCTTCCATAAACTTAGTCTCAAAATATTTCATTCATCTAATTGATTGTTAAACTTAACAAAGATAAATAAAGTTTCTAAATTTAGAAACAAAAGTTACCACAATGTATGTCTGTGCCGGTTTTTAAGCTGACACCTAACGTTTTGCCGCTTCTCGTCAGTTGCGAACTTCGGAACTTTTTATTTTCCGTTAAAGATAAAAATTCTTGCGAAACGTAAACGTGAACTTACTACAAAATTCGCAATTGCGAGAAACGGCTGTTAGCAACAGTAATTATTTAACTATATATTTCGTTTTATTAAGATTACCAACACTTTCAAACATATTCATTTCCATTCCTTTTTTCAAATCTCTGCTTGCTGTTGCAGATGATAAATCTTTAAATATGTTCATATAATCTTTTCGGTTAAACTCTTTTATGCCAAGTTTTAAAAAATACTCTAAGCGATCAACATCTTTTAAAACCCTATTGTTGTAATTAAGTAAGCTCTCCAATGACTTTTCAATAACTCCAAGCATATATTCAACAAAGTAAGTTGACTTTCCAGATTTATCACTTAATGCTAATGATTTATAATATTCATCTTGGGTTTTGTTGATTAATGTTTCGAATGGCAAAAACTCAAAAACTGGATATTCAGCCATTAAAATCAGAGTTTGCCATAATCTTCCCATTCTGCCGTTACCATCAAGGAAAGGATGAATGAATTCCATTTCGTAATGAAACACGCAACTTTTTATTAATGTTAATTCATCAGAATCTTTCAGATATTCAAACAAATCTTTCATTAAATGCGGAACATTCTCAAATGGAGGCGCAATGTGTTCAACGATTGTTCCTTTAACAATCCCAACGCCTTGTTTTCTATATTTCCCTGCACTTTCTATTAATCCATTCATTAACTCGAGATGCGCTTTCAAAAAGCTTTTGTCTGAAGAGAATTTATAGCTGTCTAATTTTTCATAAACTTTGATAGCATTTAGAACTTCTAAAACATCTTTTTCTGGACCGATAACTCTCTTGTTTTCTATCAACGCTGTAATCTGCTCTTCGGTTAAAGTGTTACCTTCAATTTTTAAAGATGAATGAATTGTTTTAATTCTATTCTGCTTTCGCAGTTGTGGAGATTGCTTCGTAAGATAATTAGCATTGACTTCTCCAATTTTTTCAGAAATAGAACGTATTAATTTTAAAATTTTCGGAGTAATGTCGTAAGGTGGTTTCATTGATAGTATCATTTGATATTATCAAAAGTACTCTTTTTTTGCGAACGTCCAAAATTATTGGTGCTAACGGCTGGGCATACCAGAAGGGCGACACCAACCACAAAGCTATCCCACAAAGACAGAAACTCCAAACAACCACAAAACTTTCCTACGAAGACGCGAGCTAAGCCTTTATGGTATGCCTTGTTATATGCAGGTGTCAAAGATTTATGCTTGCAAATGCTCTTTGTGCGGCGAGCCAAATATGTTGTCTGGCAGCCGCACATTTTGCATTTTATGTCATTTTGATTTAATGGTATTTCAAGAGTTTCTCAACTTTATTCCTACCTCGGTTATCTGTAACCTTAATGAAATAAATTCCGTCTGCGAGGCCTTCAATATTTATTTTAACAACTGGTTCAACACTTGAAACAGTTTGATAAACTTTTCCAGAAATGTCAATAATCTTAATTAAAAAATCAGTTGATATTTCGCTACTGATTGTGACATTTACAATGTTCGTGGAAGGATTAGGATAAATGCTAAACGCCAAGTTTCCATTTCTATTTTTGCTCTTATCGTCAACATTTTCATCTACTATGTCACGCTTGGAAAGTATATATTTTGGCTTATATTTTAGAGAATCATTACAGAATGTTGTAATTGTACTTTTATGAACTTCGTAAACATTCCTGTCACAATCGGGATGCCATTTGGTGCTAATGTCAAGCTCAACATTTTGTGCAATTTCAACATTCTCCAATACTTCTATGGCTACTCCTGCACGGAAAATAATTCCTTCATCCATTGTAACATTTGGCCCAATAGTAATTTTATTGCTTGCAAAATAATTACCGGATGCTACATGCATATTTGCAAAAGTAAGATTTGTTGGATGCTTTTCATTATGCACATGCCAAACTGTATTGCCTGAACGGTTACCGGAGTTGATGACACCGATTTCATAATTAAATTTGTATCTGGAAATATCCGTATAATGGGGAACAAGAATGTGCGGAACACCATACTGGTCGTAGGTTGTTAATCGGTATCTATTATTTGTGTTGTCTTGCAATCCTGATAGGGTTGTTTTAATATTGAAGGTTCCAACCCAAATTACCTCTTTTGCATCAGGGTCGTCTTTGCGCTTAAATACTGCCCTTACTTTACAGGCTAATTTAGGAGTATTCTCATAAAAACCACTTGAATACTTTGTGAGCATAAAGGTAGTTCCGGGAAAACAACCAAGAGCTTTCCAAGGAGTACCAAAAATATACCTGTTAATACCGGGAAATGAATCGCTTCTGAAATCAAGGGTAACACCCATTCTGTTCCAAGCCTTTCTCATATCGGCGTTTGTATCTGTGCCTAGAATAACAGGGCCATAAGGCCCATAATTTACCAATTTGTTATAGGTGTTGCTTCCAAAAGTCATAGGCCAGTTGTGGCGACTTGTTATGCCCTCGCTACCTACTATTTTGTCAAAAGCCCCTCCCATCGTAAATGAAATTTTTGCCTGAATATCTACTAATTCCAAACCGGAATGAGGATTGACAATATACTTTAAATCATTTTTAACCCTGTATTGTCTAAGGGTGGGCAAATGCCACATTTGATTATTGACATGCAACCAGTCAACGGAGGCCGCCGCATCAGAAGCGTTTAAAAAATAATCTACATATTCCAACACAGGTGTTTCCAATAAGTTGAAAATACCAATAGGATTGTCGTAATGCGGAATCCGGTCACTTGGCTCATTTGTATGGTCACCGCCGGGAGTTCCAAAAATGTTGCTGCTAATAGGGTTATTAAAAATCAAACTGCCTACCGCTGTTAAATTTGGGATTTTTAATGTGGTCTGCGTTGCTGAACCAGATGTTTTGTTTCCACCACTTATTAGGAATTCAGCCACACCAATAATAACCCCTACTTTAGGGATTTGCTTTGCCCAAGCAGGCATTTTAAAAGGCGTGCTGTCCGATGTAAGCGAGTGAACCACACCAAAAATATCTTCTAAGGCTGTACTCACCTCAGTCAATGTTTTTTTGTATTCGTTACCTTTTTTGGTAGCATTTCCCAAATAGCCAATGGCCCTCCCGAAACCTTTGGAGGTAATATTGGGGGTGCCACTGCTTGCGGTTTTTGCCCCTTTTTCCTTACCCTCAAAAACATTGAATTCTAAATCACCTGTAGCGGTAAGTCTTGACCCAATATTAAATGAGGAATTGAAATTGCAAACACAAGGGTCGTACATTATTGGAAATTCGCCCATAAGCCAATAATAGCCACCGGGGTTGGCTCCATTATTTTGCCATTGATTGAATTTTTTCAAAGAAATGAAAATCTTCGATTCGTTGAAATTGTCTAAAGCATCAATTGGTGAATTATATGCCGAGAGGTTTGCATTACCTATTTTTGTAGTACCACTATGTGCATCCCAACTTATGAAAACAGTTGCCTTATTGTAATCATTATTTGTTCCGGTTATGCAAACAAAAACTCTCATAACGCTGCGAAATTTATTATACAGAACCAAAGTCGGATGATTTGTACTGTTGCCGCCAATGGTTGGATTTACACCTATGTCCACATATAGAAGTTCCCAACCAACTTCCGGTTGCATGTCTTTTGGTAAAGTAGCCAGAAAGCCTATGTTGGCATTTTGAGAACTGTTGAAAACCCCTTGAACATGAGTCCAGGGGTCTGAACCTATCCAAACCGTATCGGCAAGTTTGAGGTTTCGCCAATCGTATCCGTTGGATGAATCAGGATTGGTAGTATTTGTCCTTTCGGGACACTGGGCTTTTGCTAATTGAAAAGCCAAAATTGCTGTAATTAATATTATCTGTTTCATTGTTTTATTCCATTAAATGTTCGATTCTTATAAGTATCAAAGGGATAATCAATTCCTGCATACTTGAATTTTAATTCGATTTTATTGTCATTCAAATTAGCATGACCTTCAACGAATGGTCTTGTATCTGGACCCCAACTGAGAAATCCAAATTCTTTCCAACCTGGTATTATTCCGCTAAAATGAAATTCACCAATACCCATTAATTTCACGCATCTCATTACCGGTTCAAATAACCCTTGTCTAAATTCATTAGTAATAATAATAGAAGCTGTATCACTTTCGTTTCCATCAAGATATCCAAGGTATTTGCCAAAAATGTTACTGCTGCCCAATGGCATTAATGTAAGGACTTTTGTAAAGGTGTCGCGTATTGGTTTATCGGGGTGGCAAGCTTTGGCATTGTGTTTATCTACGATTAGTGTTACCTGAATAGGGGAATTCCATAAATTGAAAGTTAGATAAAATTCCTTTTGGGTAAAAACCCGTGCATCCTTCCCTACAGTCCACCAACAGCTATCCACATTCTTATCATCTACTTTAAAATGAACTAAGGCACTATACCCACCTTCCCTCATTTCAATGGTATCGGTATTATAATGATATTTGCCATATTCATTGCTCAAATCAAGATAGAAATTAAAGCTGGCATTGGCAGGTTCTTTCCCGTAACACGGGTCATAATTTTTGCAGTCGGGGTTGGTGGGGTCATTACAGCAATCTTTTTTGCACGATTGAATACTAATAGAAGCCATGACCCAAAGTACAAGTAAAACAAAATGAAGCGGTTTCATAGGTTAATTATTTAAGACCGCTTATTTGAGATTGTAAACTATTCAACTGCTTTTGCAATTGAATTATATACAAGGTTAATTCTTCAATTTTTTGTTGTTGAAGGGCTTGCATATTTGCTACATCAATTCCATTTTTCAGGACTTCGGCCTCGCTTGGCATATTTGGAAGATGTTCTTTTGTGATAATGAATTTTTCAAGTTCCGAGAGATTCATTAATTTATAGTCCGGAGCAAAAACAAAATCGCTCCACCATTTTGCATTTACATTTACTTTTGTAGCCTTTATTCGTCCATGAAATTCGGTATTTCCGAATTTGTCCATCCTCATGCCTCCAACTAATGTGTCATTATTGTTTGCCCAAGGAGCAATAATTAAAGCGCCATTTAGATTTGCACCTTCCGTACCTTTACCATCACTAAAAAACATACCTTGGTCACTAGCCTGGCTTATTCTATTGTAGCCGTTTATTTTTAAGTTTGGAACTATTTGAATTTGTTGGGTATAATATTGAAGTAAGCCATTTGGCCCTGTAGAACCTCCTGTTCCTAATGCTCTTGAACCAAAAATAGCGGCCGGTCGGTTTGGAACCTGACTTCCTCTCACGTCTAAGGCCGCCCTTGGCTGGGCAATGTTAATACCTGTGCTTCCATCGGGCATCACAATAAATTTGGTATCAAATTTTGGAGGGCCAGTATAAAATGGGTTTGGATGAGGGTCTTCTGTTCTTACTCAAAAAAGCGGAGCATTTGATGAATAGAGCGGTGTCGTTGCATTTGTAGAATGACCCGTTAAGAAACTAAATGGAAGAACGAATGGAGGATTTTGGTTTCCTTCTCCGCCTTGTCCTGTATCCGCTTCCACAATTCCTCCACCTATCAGGTCAGGTAAACTTGAATTTGCAACTGCCCAATTATTGTTGCAATTGTGCTTTGTTACAATGAGTCCATTTTCAATTCCTCCGGGAATAGGGCAATAAAGAATTTCTTGCCAACCTCTCGGTGTTGCTACTCCAACACCAAGTTGACCGCTGGATTTGAGTGTCATCCTTTGGCTGTTGTTTGTAAAAAAATTCAGGTCAAAGGCATTAGTTGTCCCAAGTTTTTCTGTTCCGGCCGCTGAGTTACCACCTGTTAACCAGTTTTGAGCATTTGCCGAACATCCTATTCCTAGAATAGCTGTCAGCAGTGTTAATTTTAGAAAATTTGTTTTCATATTTTAATGCTTTTATTTTAGCCAAATTCAAATTACTGCCATTTTAAGCAGCTTGTCAAGTTAAAATTGAGTTAACCAATTTTAAAATTCTCCAACTTTAGGATGAGAGTGTCCCAACACTTGCATATAACGTTACATTGCTTTGTGCAGTGTTGGATTAAGAACTAAAAACTAAAAATATGTTACAAATTTTCAAAAGAAAACCAAAGCAACAAATTACCACTAAACCCAACATTGCACCAAAGCAAGTGTTAGGCGAAGTTTTTAAGTTGCCATTCGGAGACAAGATTGTGATGAGTCATCGGGCAAAGGATAGTGTTTACATTGAAGGAGTTTTTGGCGAACCGAAAAGCACTTTTATAGATGCGTATGATAAATTAACTGAGGCAATAAAATACGGAGCGATGCTACCGCCAAAAATAAAAGTGATATGTGTATGTAAACTTGAATTTGAGGGAAGTTATTTGGAACTGGAGAAGATTGTGGGGCAACTTAAAAATTTTGCCTAACGTTTTGGCGCTTGGCGCAGTGGCGGATTTCGGAGCACAAAACTGTCAATACACCACAAATGTTGATGCGAGGTAGAATGTTCAATTAACCACGTCACCCGCCATTGAGCCAAACGCCTGTTAGCGGCTGGTTTACTTCCTGATA
>CAMDXE010000070.1 GCA_945878925.1 Chitinophaga pinensis | reverse complement strand
ATTTGTCGGCCATTAGGGGATGCAATAAGTCGAAGGCATTTTGGCTGGTATTAATTTTTTGTTTAATGGCATCGGTTTGTTTTCGGCGACTGCCTAATTCAAAAGCTGCAATTATAGTGATGGCTTTGGCGTATCCTATACCTGTTATTTTAAGGTATTCGGGTGCAGTTAAGCGAGCCAAAACATTTAGATCGTGTTGGGCTAAGTCCATAATTTCACGACCTAGGTCGACTGCCGATTTGGTTTTGGTGCCCGTGGATAATAGGATACCAAGAAGTTCGGCTGTACTTAGGGCTTCTTTACCTTTCTTGAAAAGTTTTTCACGCGGTTTTTCATCCTCTGCCCACTGGGGTATTGGTTTATTCATGGCATTCGTTTTAGTTACAGCTAAGGTATAAAAAAAAGCCCTGATTTTTAAGTCAGAGCTTTTAATAAAAAAATTGGATAATCTTCTTAGCCTTTATTTTCGGGATTGCTAAAATAACTTTCGGCTTTTTTATTTGTAGAGTCTAGATCTTTAAGCTTTACAAAAAATTCTTTGGCTTTGGGTAAATCTTTTGAAACGATTAAATAATAATCGGCCATAAATTCGTAAGCCTCTATCAAATCTTTTCTATTTGCCTGTATTTCAATATTTTCAGGGGCGATAAGAAGGCTTGCAATAACTTTTTCATAATAGGGCTTGGCCAGAGCTTGTTTTAAGTCGGTAGCTTTTGCTTCGGGCCCATTAAAATATGCTTTGGCTTTTTTATTTGCCGTATCTAAAGCCATTATTTTAGTGAAATAATCTTTTGATTTGGCATAATCTTTTATTTCTCTAAAATAAAATGCACCTAAATATTCGTAGGCCTCAATTAAATCTTTTTTGATGGCTGGCTTTTCTAAATTTTCAGGTTTCAAAAGTAGCAATTCGGCTAATTTTTGATAATGGGGTTTTGCAAGGCCGAGTTTCGAGCTGGTATCGATTTGAACATTACATTTGGCCCTAAATTTATGAGCGAGCGGCAATTCGGGTGACGCTAGGGTCACTTTTTTGAAAGCGCTATCGGCCAAGGCAAATCTTTTGGTGTAATAAAAACAAGAACCATAATAGATATAGTCGTTTACGGAGGGTTCGCCTGCAGCAATTTTCTTAGCATAGTAATAGATAGCGTCGTTATATTTTTTAATTTTATAATATGCTAAGCCTATTTCGCTGTTCAAAGATTTTTTAGTACTGTCCATGTCAAGCGCTCTTTTTAGTTCGAGCAAGGCCAAGGAATCTTGCCCTGTCTTCGAAAGCAATTTACCATACATTGAAAAATCAGACGATAAATATTTAAAATTTGATTTTGAATGGGTCATATCAAAAAATTTACGAATGGCATAAAGCCCTTTTTTGTATCCATCGGGTGCAAACTTATCGCCAACTTCGGCATAGCTATAGCCTAATAAGCGGTAAAGCGTATAGCTTGAACTATCGGCTTTTTGAATCTGTGAAATTTCATTAACGGCATCTTCAAATAACTTATTTAACCATAAAACTTGTGAAAAACGATCACGTGCTTCACGGTCGTTGTTTAAGGATAAATATTTTTTGTACGATTCTAAAGCCTTTTTATTAAAGGATGCCATAATATACAATTCACCCATTTCGATATAAGCAGGGGCGAAGGTCGAATCTATTAATATGGCTTCTTTATACCATTTGAGGGCTTCTGTTGGATTTTTTGCGCGGTAGTATAGTTTGCCGATACGCAAAATGGGTTTAGCGCTATTGGTATCTAATTGGGCCGCATCTTTGTATTTTTTCACAGGACCGCTTCCATCCATTGGGTCTGCTTCCAAAAGGGCGTCGCCAGTGAGTATATGCACTTCCGGATTTTTTGGCTCTAGTTTTAAGGCTTTGGCAAGCAATTCGTTGGCCCCCTTTAAATTTTTAAATCCTGCATTGATATAGGCTTCTGCAATTTTTAACATAACCGTTGCATTTTTATTTTTGGTCATGTCTAAGGCTTGCTTAAACAAAAGGTCAGATTGATTTTGATTGTTTGAATACCATAAAATTTTGCCTAATCCCACAAAATTTAATGGGTTTAGAGGGTCAACTTCCGATCCTTTTTTATATAAAGCATTGGCCGAATCTTTTAAATGCATGGCCAGAATCGAATCGCGAATTCCGATACTTTGGTGGAAAAAAGTTTCGCCAAAGTAATAATAGATATTGCCGTTATTTGGTTCGGATGCCACCAAATTTTTAAATGCAATTTTGGCACTTTCAAAGCGTTCGTTGTCTGCCATTCGCATCGTTTCTTTCAAGGTTTGAGCTTTAAGGCCCAATCCCATTAGAAACAACCCACTTATTAATATTATTTTTTTCATTTATAGTTTTCTGTAATTTATTTTATTTATTCAACATTCGCTTTTATTTCCCGGATATAAGCATACACCGGAACCAAACCTAGTTTAGTTACTATCTGCTGACCTTTATCGGCTTTGCAAATAAAATTTACAAAACCTGTGCCAAGTCCCATTCGCGTTTGTCGGCTTATCAAAAATACTGGCCGAATAAAAGGATAGGTGGTTTGATGCACATAATATTGATAGGGCTTATAATACAAGCCGCTGCTTTTATGACCAAGCCCCACAACCTTTACTTGGGTTAAAAATGCTTTAGCTGCATTGCTATAATCATTGGTAATCCAGCCAGCGCTCACTATTCCTATAGAATTCTTATTTTTTGTAACGTAGTCGATTACTTCCTTATTGCTTCTCACCCCAAAACAATTTTTTTGGAGTTTGGCGCCTCCTATCACTGTATCCTTTATATACTTAAAATTAGCAGAATTTGGTTTGTCAAATACAATTCGAATTTCACCATTTCCATTTTTACCAATTTGATTCCAATGGCTAATTTTACCGGTTAAAATGGATTTAAAATCGTTTAAGTCGAGTAGGGTGTCGGGATTATCTGGATGTACGATTAATGCTACAGCATCGTAGGCAAATTTGATAGATTTAGGATATATGTTTTTTGAATTAAATACGGCTACTTCATTTTTTGTAAGTGCTCTATTGAGTACAATAACTTTGCAAGAATCATCCATTAAGTATTGAATGGCCTCTGCTTCGTTTTTAATATGAGTGTTTATTTTGGCTTCAGGGTTTTGGTCTTCAAAAACGCGCGTGAGGGTTTCGAACAAAAAGGTATACGAATCGTCAACGGCAATATTGGTTTTTCCTGAAGTCAAGGTATCCTGGGGTTCATTATCGTTTGATGTTTTGCAGGCCCCAAAGAAAATAAGGGCTAAGAGCATTGTATTAGTTTTTAGAATGCTCATGGTCCTCCTCAATGTTTTTAGTATGATAATATATTCTCAGTATGCGAACCAGTCCATAGAGGCAAAGAATGCCACCAAACCATAGTTTTGTAGCGCCTACTAGCACATAATTATTTTTGAAAGTGGTAAAAAGTATATAAAGTCCTATGCCTAAAAAAAGTATACCAGCAATCAATTTAAAAAATGACTTAATGCTAATATTTTTATAATGGCTTCGGAAATCGGGCATAATGCCAGAACGGTTAAAATAATCGAAATCGAACGGGTAAGTTAAAGTAAACTGGAACCGCTTGTCCGTTTTGTCGTCCTGGTTTCCAACGAGGCATGCTCATGATTACCCTCATGGCTTCTTCTTCGCATCCTGCACCTAATTTATCTTTGCTTATTATTTTGGCATCTTTAATCACACCGGCCGAGGTTACCGTAAATTTTACCCTTACACTGCCCTCAACTCCAGCAGCAATAGCTTGTTCGGGGTATTTGGTATTTTCTTGAATAAACTTCATCATAGCACCTTCGCCTCCTGTAAATTCTGGCATTTCTTCAACAGCCAAAAAAGGTTCTTGTGGTTTGGCGGGTTCAATAGGCTTATCGCCATCGCCTCCAAGGTCGGGTGGTATCATATCGTCATCGCCATCCCCTTTTTGGGTGGTAGTGCCTGCTTGGGTTTCGTTTAATTTTTCTTGTGGGGGAGGTATTTCGTCCTCGGGTATTGGTTCGTCGACAACTACCGGAGGAATAAAGCGAACCATCTCTTGCACTGGTGGCGGTGGTGGAGGTGGTGGCGGTGGTGGCTCGGGCTCGTTTTCGTCAACGGGGGGTGGGGTTAAATCGACCTGCGTATTATCATTGGCCACCATTTCGGGGATAGCCGAAAGTACCGAAACCAATTTTGGGATACCAAATCCAACAATAAATGCGGAAATGGTTATAAGCAGCGCTATTGAATAAACTTTGTTATAGTTTTTTCGTAATTGATAAGCGCCATAGGCTTTATTCCTATCGGCAAATACCAAATCGTTTCTAAATTCGGAGGTAACGTTAATCCAACTGCTAAATGTTTTATCAAAAAACTCAGACATCGTTCTAATTATTTAGCGGTTTGGTTTAATAAGTTGATTTCACTTAGCATAATATCTGTAACGGCATATTTGCCTATATTACAAATATTAAATTCATCAATTAAGTCGATTAGGTTTCTGTAAACCGCCTTATCATCGGCCTTGATAACAAAGAACGGTGCTTTAGGATCGCCCTTCGATTCAACAGCCAGTTTCTTATAGGTTGTATCGTCAATTTCTTTATTAAGCCTCTTCTTTTTAAGGTCGAGAATAATTTTTTCAACTAAATCATTTTTATCTAAAAGCAATTTGTTTAAATCTTCGCCAAATTTCACCTCTTCGAGAATAGTGGCTGGCAATCCGTTTTTGGGAGCTACCTTAAACTCGCCACTATACCAAAATACTCTGTTGTCCTTAGTCAATAAAAATGTATGACCATTAACATTCATTACAGGCTTTGGCGCATCTATTGGAGGAGGAACCGGAAAGGTAATCTCCATGGTTTTAGGTTTGCTAAAGGTGGAGGTAAGTACAAAAAAAGTAAGGAGTAAAAAAGCTAAATCAACCATAGGAGTCATATCCACACGGGTGCTCTGTTTTTTAGCTCTTACCGGGCCTTTTTTTCCGTGTCCATGTCCTGGGCCTGCGCCAGCTCCTAGTTCTGCCATCTCTTACTTTAATTATTCGTTTGGTCCTTTTTCGAAATTGGTCAACAAGTTGAACTTATATATTTTTAAATCGGTAAAAGTTTTAATAACTTCTTTTACGATGATATAATTTGAATTTCCGTCGGCTTTAATGGCAAAACGCAAAGGCTCGGTTTGCACTTGTCGCCCTGCAGCTATTGCGGCATCTTTTAAATCTTGGTATTGAACAACGCCTTCGTATCCTCCAAATCGTATCCAGTCGCTCAATTGATTATTTAAGGAGTCGATTGGAATGCCAGTGGATGGGAATTTTTCGCGCTGACTAGGCTCTGTTTTTATAAATTTGCCTAAGTTTTGCATCGATACGCCGAAACTTGTCATTCTTCCAAATTCTTCAATTTCTTTGGTAGTAAATTTGACTTTATATTTATCCGCCATTCTACTTAAGGTTTTCTTTCTTACTTCAAATCCAGAGATGGTAAAAAACACTTTGCCATCGGGTGAAATAGTAATTAAGACCGAATTTTCAGGCATCATTTTTTCGGAAGTCGAGCTCGGTGTAAGAACTTGCACAGGTTCAGGATTTCGAAACGAAGCCGTTAATATAAAAAAGGTTACCAACAGAAATGCAAGATCCACCATCGGCGTCATGTCCAATTGAGGATTTGATCTTGGCATTTTTATTTTTGGCATGGGTGTTTAGTTTTTAATAGTTAATAATAAACAGTCGATACTAAAATTATCCTTTTGATTTTAGGGTTTGCATAATGCTAAATCCTGCCTCATCCATACTATACGTTAGAGCGTCAATTTTTGTAGAGAAAAAATTATACATTATAATGGCAAATGTGGAGGCAATGATACCAACCATTGTATTAACAAGGGCTTCTGATATACCGGTTGCCAATGCAGCTGTATCGGGTTGTCCGGCCACGGCCAAAGCCGCAAATGCACGAATCATCCCTACAACCGTTCCAATAAGTCCAATCAAAGTGCCGATTGAAGCCGAGGTAGATAGTACGGCTAAATTTTTACCCAACATTGGAAGCTCAAGCGCAGTGGCTTCTTCCAACTCCTTCATAATAGCGGCTTCTTTGGCGTTAAAATCAAAAGAGGCATCGTCTTTTACTTCTTTGTAGCGTCCAAGGCCACATCGCATTACATTGGCTAAAGACCCTTGCTGCAAATCGCATTCAAAAATGGCTTCATCAATATGACCAGAGGCCAGATATCCTTTTATTTTTCGAACGAAAAGTTCGATTGAACCTTTTCCTTTGGCGCGTTGAATGGTAATAAATCGCTCAACACCTATGGTGATAACCGTAATTAATAAGGCAAGCAAAATGGGAACAATAAATCCACCTTTATACATTACGCCTAAAAAACTTCCTGCTTTTGGGTGCCCTTCGGCATCAAAATTACTGGAATCGCCTAACACAAGGTAAAAAATAAGATGTCCGATGACAAGGGCAAGTAAAATTACCATTCCGGCAAAAAACCTGCTTAAATCTGATGATGATTTGTTACTACTCATATTCTTAATAATTTTATGATTTTTTTATTTCTAATTTATTATAGGGTCGCAAAAATAAAATTTATCCACGACCATTCAATAAAATAAACGTCATAAAATTATTAATTGTTTTTTAAAGGCCGTCAATTATTTGCAACTTTCAGATTTTCAGTACACTTTAGCTAACCAGCGGTAGATTTTTTTTTACCAACGGGCAAAAAAAAATCCACTATTAAGTGGATTTTTATAGCTTTTATGGCCATTTGGCCTAGTTCATTGCATTAACGTGTTTGCTTAACTTGCTTTTTTGATTAGCTGCTTTATTGCGATGAATGATATTCTTTTTAACTAATTTATCCAACATCGAAAACACTTTTGATATTAAAGTGCTTGCCGCTAGTTTGTCGGTTGCTTTGCGAATGGCCTTAATAACGGTTCGAGTCGACTTGTGCTGATATCTATTTCTTAACCGTTTCGCGTTATTTGAGCGAATTCTTTTTATGGATGATTTGTGGTTTGCCATCTATTTTTACTATAAAGGGCTGCAAAAGTAAGCATAAAAATTAAAAATTCAAGCTACCATCTGAGATTTTTTATTTTTTAAAGTTACAGAGGCAATTTATGGCGATTAGTATACTTCGAAATTGGCTATGCACTGCACGGATCTTCAATTTCGAGGCAATAAAGTTGCCATCCCCCATCGGCTTTAATGAAATAAAAACCCAAATTACCATCTGTGCTGTAGATGAATGAAACGACCTTTTTTTCTAATTGTAGTATTTCATTAATTTGAGAATTAATTTTTACATCCTCATCGGGGCTAAATTCTTTAAGAGCTATCAAAGATTTCGAAATGTTGTCAAAATCTTGTTCGATGCCTCCGTATATACCGCGTTTATTATAAAAATCGGCCATGTCGCAATTTATCTCAGGTTTTTCGCCTTCGATAAAGGTGAATTTTGATTTTTTAAAGGCATCGTAACCTGTTCGCCATGGTATTTCGTCGGCCAGTTCGTTTATATTTTTTATTTCATTAACCGAAATAATGAAACCGGGTTTGGATAAGTAATAGAATGATTTTTTGGGATTGATATAAGCTTTAAGCCCCAACTCGCCTTCTTTTCGTAAGGTAGCAACAAATTCGTTGGCAAAGGTTTTAAAATTTTTCTGACTTTCAATCAGTTCAGTCTTTGGTTTATTTTCTAATTCAATTTGCTTTTCGAATTCTTCCAACGAATCGCCCCCAATAACATTTCGAATTAATATTTGATGGATTTCTACTTTTTTAACCAATTCATCGTATTGCTTTTTAAGCTTAACATGGTCTTTCGTCCTATTTTCGAGTTCTAAACTTAGGTTTTCAATTTTATGAGTTAAATCTTTAGTATAAATTTTTAGGTCTTTGAGTTCATTGCCCAATCGTTTGATATCGGACGTGTTGGTTGAATCTCTCAATTTTAATGAATTAAGTAAAATTTGTTGATTCGAATTTTTTACACTCAAAGAATCAATATTTGCTTTGAGCGATTTTTTTCGCGGCCCAAATTGACCCATGCTAACTAAAGGAAGGCTTACGAGGACAATAAATAAGAATTTTGCTATTCGCATGATGTTATTTAAGCCTCAAAATTACAAAATTTGACATATCTTGGGTTAAAATATTAGTTTTGCCTCAATAATAATGAGCGGAGAAGAACAATTCAAAAAAATTATTTCGCATTGCAAGGAGTATGGATTCATCTTTCCATCGAGCGAAATTTATGAAGGCTTGGCAGCAGTATACGATTATGGCCAAAATGGGGTAGAGTTAAAAAATAATTTGCGATTGTTTTGGTGGAAAAGCATGGTTCAAATGCATCAAAATATCGTTGGCTTGGATTCGGCCATTTTTATGCACCCCAAAGTTTGGAAAGCAAGTGGACATGTTGATGGATTTAGCGATCCGATGATAGACAATAAAGATAGCAAAAAACGATACAGAGCCGACGTATTGATTGAAGACTATCAAGGAAAAATTACAGCAAAAATTGATAAAGAAGTGGCTAAAGCCAAAGAGCGATTTGGCGAAAAATTTAATTTGGATGAATTTTTAACCACCAACGAACGGGTTGTAAATTACACCAAAGAAATAACGCGTATTGATGAGGTATTGAAAGCGGCACTTGAAATGGGCGAGCTTTCAAAAATAAAAAGTTTGATTGAGGAGCTTGAAATTGTTTGTCCAATAAGTGGCTCAAAAAACTGGACCGAAGTGCGACAGTTCAACCTGATGTACAGCACCCAAATGACAGCTACCGATGGCGAATCGGAGTTGTATTTACGACCAGAAACTGCACAAGGGATATTTGTAAATTTTTTGAATGTTCAAAAATCCGGACGAATGAAAATTCCATTTGGCATTGCACAAACTGGAAAAGCGTTTAGAAATGAAATAGTAGCCCGACAATTCATTATGCGCATGAAGGAATTCGAACAGATGGAAATGCAGTTTTTTGTTAAGCCAGGTACCGAAATGCATTGGTATTCCTATTGGAAACAGAATCGAATGAAATGGCATCAAGCCCTGGGGACTCATGACCAAAATTTAAAATATCACGATCATTTAAAATTAGCCCATTATGCTAATGCTGCCGTTGATATTGAATACAAGTTTCCATTCGGATTCAAGGAAGTGGAGGGTATTCACAGCCGAACAGATTTTGATTTGGGTAAACATCAGGAATTTTCGGGCAAAAAACTTCAATATTTTGATGCCGAAACCAATCAAAATTTTACGCCTTATGTTGTGGAAACGTCCATTGGCCTCGATCGTTTATTTTTGCTTCAAATGTGCGAAAACCTTGTTGAAGAAACCTTAGAAAATGGAGAAACACGAACGGTATTAAAAGTAAATCCAGTATTAGCGCCCTATAAAGTTGCCATTTTACCTTTGGTAAAAAAGGACGGCTTACCCGAAATGGCCGAAAAAATTTACAATGATTTAAAATTTGATTTTAATTGCTTTTATGAAGAGAAGGATACCATTGGCAAGCGCTATAGACGCCAAGACGCTATAGGAACCCCATTTTGTGTAACTATCGACTACGACAGTCTCGAAGACCAATCGATTACCCTTAGATACCGCGACAGCATGGAGCAAAAACGAATTAAAATTGAGGAATTGCATCGCTTTTTAAGTCATGAAATAAGCTGGAAGAATTTATTAGATAAAGTGTAGATGGATTTTTCGGAATTTTCAAAATCTACAAGGGCCGATTGGCTCGAAAGCATAAAAAATGCAACCCGTGAGAACACTTTCTCTGAACTTTTGAAGATTCAACCCCTGGACGATATTTCAATTTCTGCTTATGAAACCATCGAAGGGGTATTTGAAAAAGAATTAATAGGCATAAAAAACCCTGAACCATTCGAAGTGTGTTTGCCATTTGATAGCCAAGGCAAACATTTCGATAATATGGACTTGATTGGAATAGATTCGCTTGATTTTAATTATGACGGCTCTCCAATTCCTGAGGCATTCGAGTCTAAAAAACTTCATGTTACAATAGATACAACAAACCTCGAGTTCTTAAAAAATTTATCGAATCATAAAGCTGGAGGCAGCATAACGATAGCCAATCATCATAAAGACTATTCAGAGGCTATTCGTAACATTTCAAAAAATCCAATTCCAGGATTCAAAACTATTGGCATCATAATTCATGGAGGGCATAGCCTATGCGATTCATTTGCGCGAGCCTATGATTTATCTAATCAATTAATAGCCGAAAAGTGCTCTGCCAACATTTTTTTTAGATTGCACTTAGGGATAGATTTTTATGTTAATGTGGCCACAATTAGAGCACTGAAACAAATGTGGTACAACCTGCAACGCACGCATAACCTTACATTTGAAGACCCTTTTATTATTGCCGAAACCCCAAATTTATCGCAAATAAATCCGGAAACGGAGCAAAATTTAATACAAGCTACAAGCATTGCGTTTGCCGCCATAAGCGGAGGGGCAAATGTTTTGAGCATTAAAGGTGTAAATAACCTTAAATCGCAAACCGAAAACTTTGCATTGCGAATGATACGAAATATTCAGCTTTTATTACAGGAGGAATGTTTTGTCAACAAAGTACAAGATCCCGCAAAGGGGTCCTATTTCATTGAAAAATTAACCCGAGAAATTCTTTATAAAACACTAAAGCATTCAAAAACCCAAAAGCCTGCGATTGCCTATTTCGAAACCCAACCAAAATCCACAGTTGACTTTAAAACCATAGCAGGGATTAAATTAAAATCATCGTTTAGCCATAATGACATTAACGAATTGGGCTATGAACAATTTGGAGCTGGGCATCCCCCGTTTTTAAGAGGCCCATATAATTCGATGTATCTTCAAAAGCCTTGGACCATACGCCAATATGCCGGATTTTCAACCGCCGAAGATTCGAATGCCTTTTATCGTAAAAATTTGGACGCAGGACAGATGGGACTTTCGGTAGCCTTCGATTTGGCCACACACCGTGGATACGACAGCGATCACGACAGAGTGACCGGCGATGTTGGTATGGCAGGAGTGGCGATAGATTCGGTTGAGGATATGAAAATTCTTTTCGACCAAATACCGCTTGACAAAATGAGTGTAAGCATGACCATGAATGGCGCTGTTATTCCCATTATGGCCTTTTATATTGTGGCTGCCGAAGAGCAGGGTGTAAATCCGAAACACTTAAACGGAACCATTCAAAACGATATTTTAAAAGAATTCATGGTGCGCAATACCTTTATTTATCCGCCTGCACCTTCGATGCGCTTGGTAAGTGATATTTTTAAATACGCCTCGGTAAATATGCCAAAATTTAACAGCATAAGCATAAGCGGCTACCATATGCATGAGGCCGGCGCGTCGGCCGATATTGAATTAGCCTATACTTTAGCCGATGGCATTGAATATGTAAGAACAGGAATTGCTGCTGGCTTAAAAATTGATGATTTTGCGCCCCGCCTCTCCTTTTTTTGGGGCATAGGGATGAATATTTTCAACGAGATGGCTAAACTAAGAGCGGGAAGATTGTTGTGGGCCAAACTAATCAAACAGTTCGATCCCAAAAAT
>CAMDXE010000069.1 GCA_945878925.1 Chitinophaga pinensis | reverse complement strand
CCCTTATATTTGAATAATATTAGTCCACTTTATGCTGACGATTTACAAATCCCCAAAAAGTTTGGAACCAAATAGCCAAGCATGAAGTAATAAGCCTTACATCCTCTCCATTTTATATAGAGAAATTGGCATACTCAGCTCCTAGATTTACCATAAAATTAAAAAAAATTCTGATTGGGGGTGCTGCTGTATTTCCAAACTTAATTTCAAAAATTCATGGCATTTTACCTGGTGTTGAAACTGTGGTAGTATACGGCTCTACCGAAGCCGAACCGATTAGCCATATTAAAGGAACTGAATTTATGGACTTTCATTCAATCAATGGTCTCGAAAAAGGTTTATTCGTTGGAAATTCAGATAGAGCAACGGAGATTGTTATTATTCCGATGGAGTATAGAGTTGGCCAATCGTTTAGCCCGATAACAACTCCAGATATGGCAGGGGAGATATGCGTGAGTGGTTCTCATGTTTTGCAAGGGTATATTGACAATCCGGAAGCTGAAAAGATAAACAAAATTTGGGAGGGTAAAAAATGCTGGCATCGAACCGGAGATGCAGGATATATTAGTAATACCGGTGGGTTGTTTTTGTTAGGCCGATGCAAACAAATAATCATTTATCAGAATAAAACCTATTACCCCTTTTTGGTTGAATATTTTATGCAAAACCTTCCCGAAATTATCTGCGGAACTTTACTAATAAAAGATGAAAAATTATTGGCCATTGTACAACCACACTCCGATGGCCATTTATTGGAAACGGAAAATATAATCTCTCAACGTATTCCAGAGGCAAAAATATTGTTTAGGAAAAAAATTCCAATGGATCCAAGACACCATTCGAAGATAGATTACGACCTGTTAAAAAAAATTATTTAAGGATATTACTTTTGCCATGACGATTCTAAATTTAATTTTTACCCAAAAAATTACAAGAAAAAACACTGTGGGGATTCCATATTTTTACCAATAAATTTTCACCCTTCAAGACCCTAAAAATTTAAACCTCAAATGGAACAGAACTTATGAAACATTTCGCTCATGTAGCGCTCGCCTTCGGTGCTAAAATGGGTAAAATTTTGTCAACTAATTTTTTAGAAAAAGCTAATCATTGATTATGTAAATTTGTAAAACATAAATAATAAAGGATGACACAAATTACACTCAACATCCCAGATAGTGAATTGGATTTTTTCTTAAAGCTGGCTAAGAAATTTAATTATTCCATTTCTGAAAACCATTTTGAATTAACCAATGAACATTTTGAAATCCTTGATAAAAGTGCGGCTACACCAATTGAAGATTGCATCTCAGCAGAGGATTTGAAGATTAAGCTTAAAAACAAATATGCCTTATAATATTCTTGTTACTCCAAAAGCTTCACAGCAAATGGATGAAGCTTTGGAGTACTATATTAATTGGGCAAATAAAAAGGTTGCCGATAATTTATTAGAAGAAATATTTAATGCTTTCAAAATCTTAAAAATTAGCCCAGCTTTTCCTGTAAAAACAAAAAATTATCGGGTTTTCACTTTGAAGCAATATCCATACATACTTTTTTTTCAAATTCTTGAAGAAACCCAAACGGTTAAAATACTTGCGCTTTTCCATACTTCGCAAAATCCTGAAAAATATCCTTAAAATCTTCCCTTCTTACATCGCCCCAATATCCTTGAGATAGCTTTGGTATTCATCCATCAGGGTATTGTATAGCATTTCGCTCACGTAGCGTGCGCCTTCGGTGCTAAAATGTGTAAAATCTTTGGCGGCTAAATTATTGCTCACCCAACTGCTCATGCTGTTTTGGCCGCCCATGGCGGTATACAAATCCCAAAAGGCGCATCCATTGTCGAATGCTGCTTTTTTCATAGCATCGCGTATCAATGGAATATTAGGATACGATTCGTAGCCATCGGCCATTTTGCGACTCATATCGGATGGGCCTATAATAAGAATAGAAGCATTGGGTGAGGCTTTTTTTAACGACGCTACTTGTTTGGCAAAGGCCTTGGCATACCAATCGTAATTGGTTTTGGGGTCGGGCACCAGGTTGATGCCATATTGCAATACAATGAGTTTTACACCCATTTGGCTATAAAGTTGAGCAAGCATTGGAATATTGATGCCATCAAAACCCAAAGCCGAACTGCCACGCATCGGAAAATTATCAACGGCTATGCCCGTTTGGCCATCTAATGCCACACCATATAAATAGGGACTTTTACCCGTAAAGTTGAGGGTAATACCTGATGTAATTTCTCCAACATTGAACGATTTAACGGCTGCAGCCAATGGGGACACAAATTCATTGATTTCAGTTCCATCTATTGTTTTAATATTTAAATTAAATGGTTCTTCGGCCGAATACATAAGCGTTAATTTATTATACTGCCTTACCCGTGGATAGCTTCCGGTGGCATTCAATATTCTCATCCATGCACCACCAGACGTATTAATTAAAGTAGGACTTGCAAAACTGTCGTGAACATATTTATTGGTATCGCTCGAGCCCGAAAGGCTGTCGTTTGTATGTGTCTTTGATTTATGCAAAGCTTTTAATTCCTTAGCTTTATCGGCAACGTTTGTATTGGTATATTTATACGATGATGCCCCAATGCCATAAAGCCCGTTGGAAAGTTTTGGAGTTTTGCCATAAATAGCATATTTCACCCAATTTTTACTTTCGCTTTGCCTCACCGAAATGCGAGAGTTAGAAATATCGTAAGGCAAGATAATGCCGGGCCCCCAACCCCCAAATCTCAATTGTAATCGGTTGCGTAAATAATCGCTTATGCGGTCGCCTTCGAGTTGCGAATCGCCGTAATGAAGTATTCGGATGTGGCTGTTTTGCTTTTCGAGTTCGGCCAAGGCTAAAAAAAACGCCGACATTGCCGTTCGAGTATTGTCGGGGTATTGAATGCGTTTGTTTTCGGGGACATCAATTTTTTCGAGCTTAAGTTTGGCCAAGGTTTTATGGTCGAGGGCTACTAAATTGGTATCGACGGTTTGGATATTTGCAATAACTTTTTTTGCATCCACAACCTTTTTATCGTTTTTTTCAAAAACTTTTCGCAAAGGCACAAAATCGAGGGAAAAATGTTGGCCAAATTTTATCTTTCCTTCCGGAAAAACCACCACCACCATGGCCAATAAAAGATTTAGAAAAATTAAGGCTCCAAATATTTTTAATGGCGTAACTGCTGATGAGAATGTCCCTTTTTCCATTAAATTATTTCTTCTTTTTATAACTGCTTAATTTCGATTTTGGGACGTAAATTTTTAGTTTTTGCCCTGGTTTAATCGTATTTGATTTGAGTTTATTCCATTTTTTTATTTCGGTAATGGTGCAATTGTACTTGGCGGCAATTTTACCTAAACCATCGCCTCTTTTTATGGTATAAGTCAACTGAGCCTTGCCTTTTATGGTTTCGCTTTCGGGTTTTGGCTTTGGTGTAGGCTCTTGCTCTACCTCATAATCTTGCGTATTGGCTTGGGCCGAATCTTTAAGGTGGTTTGCCGTATCTTTCGGTTGAATAGATTTGGGCATATTGTCGGGAATGGTTACCAAACCTGGTTCTTTGTCACGAAAAACGTAAAGTGAATCTTCAAGAGTTTTAAAAAGTTTTGTTTTTGCAGCGGGTATCGTTAAATAATATTTTTTTGGAGTATAGGGGATGATTAATTTTTTGAATGTCGGGTTGTAATTTTTAAGAAATTCCAAATCGATGTCTATAATTTTTGAAATTTGATCGAAGGTGGTCCAATTTCTTATAGCCACTGTATCGGTTTGGATTGGTTTAAATGCTTGAACCGAAAATTTATGATCACGATAATGGGTAAATAAATATAAACTGGCCACAAAACGAGGAATGGTTTTTTGATAGTCTTCGGGAAGGTAACTATGGATTTTCCAGTAGTCCAAATGCCCACCACTTTGCCTAATAGCTTTGTTTACATCAATGGGTGACGAGTAAAATGCGGCAATGGTTAAGTTCCAGTCTTCGTATATTTTATAAAGGTCCTCAAAATATTTAGAAGCAGCTTCGGTCGATTTAATAGGATCACGTCGCTCATCGATATAGGAGTTTATTTTTAAACCATAGGTTTTGGCCACATGGTATTTTAATTGCCATATTCCTGAACCGCCTTCGGCTGATACTTTTCGTGCATCGAGGTTGCTTAGCGCTACAGCAACAAAACGGAGTTCGGCCGGCAATCGATTTTTTTTCAAAATCTTTTCAAGATCCGGCAATAAATATAATCCTTTGGCAAGGAGTTGATTGGTTTGGCTATTGTCGTTGGTCGCATACTCATTAATATAACGCTGTACGTATTGATTGTATTCAACGGGAATGCTGCTCTTAATTTTTATAATGCGTTTGGCAATTGAATCGTAATCGTCGAAAACTAAAACATCGGCGCCCGCAAAAAGTGTGGTAGATTTTAGGAGGAGTAGAATTAGGATTAATCTAAATTTCAAGAGTTTTGGGGGTTTTAAAAAAGTGTTTTAATTTATATCAATTGAGATGAGAGCTTAATTAAAAGAGGAATTATTTCATTAACTGACTTAAATAATTAGCAAAATCCAACATCTCTTTTTCTTTAAATAAATCGGTCATTACCTGAACGCCAATAGGCATGCCGTTATTGTCTGAGCCCACCGGTATACTAATGGCTGGGTTTCCAGCTAATGGCGCTTGTACTGTAAAAATATCTGCTAAATACATAGCAATGGGGTCGCTTATTTTGCCGCCCAATTCAAAAGCGGTGGTAGGAGTGGTGGGATTAATTACAACATCATAGGATGCGAAAAGTTCAGAAGTTTTATTGGCAATTATACGTCTTACTTTTTGAGCTTTCGAATAGTAGGCCTCGTAATAATCGGAGCTAAGTACAAACGTGCCTGCCATAATTCTGCGTTTTACCTCATCGCCAAAACCCTCGCTTCTCGATTTTTTGAGAGTTGACTCTAAATCTGTGCTACTCGGACTTCTATATCCGTACAAAATGCCAGAGTAGCGGCTTAAGTTGGACGAAGCCTCTGCAGTGGTAATAACATAATAACAGGGCACCAAATATTCTAATAAATCAAAATCAACGGCCTCAACTGTATGTCCTACGGCGCGAAGTTTTTCAATAATTTCAAGGGTTTTATGTTTTACTTCGGGCTGAACGCCGTCGGCATTCACATAATTTTGGAGGTAAGCAATTTTTAAATTTGGGTTTATCTTGTCAAAGGTTGAATATGAGGCAACAGGTTGGTTGGAGGCTGTAGCATCCATTCCGTCGTCGCCGGCTATTATTTCCATAAGCAAGGCCATGTCTTCGATGCTTGATGTAATAGGGCCTATTTGGTCGAACGACGAGGCATACGATAATAAACCGTAGCGGCTAATTCGCCCATAGGTAGGTTTGATGCCAAAATTTCCGGTAAAAGCAGCCGGCTGTCGCACCGACCCGCCCGTGTCGGAACCCAAAGCTGCTGTGCACATATTGGCTTGCACGGCTACTGCCGCTCCACCCGATGAGCCACCTGAAACTTTACTTAAATCTTGTGCATTTTTTACCGCGCCATAAGCCGAATTTTCATTCGAAGCCCCCATGGCAAATTCATCGCAATTGCATCGTCCAATGATAATGGCATCTTCAGCCAATAATCGATCTACAACTGTGGCCGAATAAAGCGATTCGAAGCCCTCTAAAATTTTGCTTGAAGCCGAAACTTTATGATTTTTATAACAAATATTATCCTTCAGACCAATAAACATGCCAGCCAATAAACCTGTTTTTTCGCGCTTCTGCATTCTCGCATCCAAAGCCTCGGCCTTGGCCAATACCTCGTTGGTATATACTTCTAAAAACGCATTGAGATGCGCGTTTGTTTCGATGTTTGAGAGGTAAAACCGTGCCAAATCGAGGCACGAATATTTGCCCGAAAGTAAATCGGCTTGGATGGTATTAAATCCTTTTGGAAAACTCAAAGGTTAATTATTTTTCGTCTTCCTTTTTCTTTGGCTCTTCCATTCCCTCGCGAATTTTTTCCTTTACATCGTTTTTGGCGTTGTTAAATTCACGTATACCCGAACCTAAGCCTCGCATAAGTTCTGGAATTTTTTTACCTCCGAAAAGAAGCAATACAACGATAAAAATGAGTATCCATTCACTTCCACTAGGCATCCCAAATAAAAATAGTGTGTTCATATTTATTTATTTTTTGCAAATTTAAACTTTTTCTTTTAGGATTAACGCGAACTTATGTCCAAATGCTTCGCAAATTATTGCTTAAAAGGAAAGCGGGTCTATACTTCTACTTTTACCGTACTTTGCAGATAATAAAATGGATTTAAAAATAATATTAAAAGCAGGAAAAGAAAAGTCATTAAATCGATTTCACCTTTGGGTTTTTAGTGGGGCTGTTCAATATAAAGAAGGCAATCCGGCAGATGGTGATTGTGTGACGGTGCTTACATCTGATAAAAAATTTATTGCACGCGGGCATTACCAAAATGGTTCGATCATGGTCCGAATTCTTACCTTTATCGACGAGCCCATTGATGTTAATTTTTGGGAAAAACGCCTCAAAGAAGCGCTTGCTATGCGAAAGGCCATTGGTTTAGTCGACAATAAAAACACAAATGTATTTAGAGTTTTGCACGGCGAAGGCGATCATTGCCCTGGCTTAGTGATTGATAATTACAACCATACCCTTGTCATCCAAGCGCATTCCATTGGCATAGCTCGGCAAGTTGACCAAATAGCCGAGGCCTTAATAAAAGTGTGGGGCAAAAGTTTAATGGGGGTATATACCAGAGGCGATCAAACCCTTAAGAATAAGGAAAATGCAAGCGAATTGAGAAAAGTATTGTATGGAAAAGTAGGAGAAACCGAGGTGATGGAAAATGGCTATAAATTTATGGTTGATATTGTGGAAGGCCAAAAAACAGGTTTTTTTATCGATCAACGCGACAATAGACAGCTCCTGTCGAAATACAGTAAGGATAAACAGGTTATGAACTTATTTGGCTATACCGGTGGTTTTTCGGTTTATGCTTTAGGCGGAGGAGCCAAAGAGGTGCATACCATTGATGTATCGGCCAAAGCTATTGAGCAGGCTAATGCCAATATTAGCCTTAATGGGCTTAAAGGAATACACGAAGGCATAGCGCACGATGCCTTTGATTTTTTTAAACAATTGCCAACCGATTATGATATCATGGTGCTCGACCCACCGGCGTTTGCAAAACATCAAGGCGCCTTGGCTAATGCTCGAGAAGCCTATAGACGATTGAACCAATTAGCCATAAGTTCGATTTAATCGGGTGGCCTCATTTTTACCTTTTCCTGTTCGCAAGTTATTAGCATGGATATTTTTAAAACCGCTGTTTTTTCGGCGGCAGCCCAGTGCAAACGAACCGTAAGAATAGTGCATCAACTCACCCAACCAGCCGATCATCCGGTTAACCTGTTTCATCCCGAAACCCAATACCTAAAAGGTCTGGTACTTTATGTGGAATAAACAAATCCATAAATTCGAAACGAAACCATTGATGGCAATTAACTCCACTAAGATGCGTTATATTTTAAGCAACAAACGAATTATTGATTAATTAGTAGTTGATTTGTACTCACATTTGAACGTTTTAAAACCTATATATGGCCTGTTAATAATGGCTTGCATTTTTGGATGTAAACCCGAAAAATTTACAAGCGATTCGGCCGATAAGCTTAGTTTTACTTACGATACTATTGTGTTCGACACCATTGTAGCGCAGCTTTATATTGGCACACCCAAGTCAGTCAACCGACAATTTGTGGTTCGCAACACCCACGACAAATCAATTAAAACCACCCTTTTTTTGGCTGGGGGAACTAAATCTCAATTTCGTATAAATGTAGATGGAGACCCAGGAACCTATTTTAGCGATATCGAAATTAGACCTCACGATAGTATTTTTGTTTTTGTTGAGGCCTACGCTAATCCAAATTTAGATCCCCTTGGCAATGCTTTAATAATTCGCGATTCTATCGTTTTTTCGACTAACGGCAATTTTCAAAATGTACAACTTGTGGCTTGGGGGCAAGATGCCGTTTATTATATGAAAGATTCTATATCAACCGATATGGTTTGGGCAAACAAATTGAAACCCTATGTTATTTATGATTATTTTTATGTTAAGCCAGGAGCAACCCTAACCATCAAGGAAGGTGTAAAGGTATATTTTGCGCCTTATTCTACTTTGTATACCGAAGGCACACTTAACGTTTTGGGTACTGCCAACGAACCTGTAATTTTTGAAGGCGATCGCACGTCGGACAAATATTCCGATAAATTTTCGATTTACAAATATTTTAATGTCCCGGGTCAATGGTTTGGCTTGCGATTTGGTTGGCCTTCTACATCAAATACCCTAAACCACGCCCGAATAAAAAATGCCACCTATGGTATTTTTATCGATTCATCCTCTTCTAATGGCCAGCCTAATGTAATGGTTAACAATACTTCTATACAAAATATGGCGGCTCATGCTGTAAAAGGAAATCGCTCAAAAGTGATAATCGAAAACAGCCTACTCGCCAATTGTGGATCGGCGTGTTTGTATACCTATAAAGGTGGCGACTACGAGCTACGGCATGTTACCGTTTCGGGCTACTGCGATTTTGGTGGATCGAACGATCCGGCTTTGGCCGTAACTAATCGATTGCGCAATGGATTTGGACAAATTGTAGAGACCTATCCTGGACTAAAATTTAAGTTTTTAAATTCGATTGTATATGGCGATTTGGCAGATGAGGTAGCCTTAGATATTGATGTGAACATTATTACTGAATTGCCAAGCATATTTGGGTCGTTATTGCGCACCTCCAATACCTCCCTTGGGCAAGCGGGGACCCAAAATAAAATCAATATCGATCCAAAATTCAAGTCCATTGTCAAATATCGATTTGATTTAGATACCCTTTCACCGGCTCAAAATTGTGGCATCGCATTAAGCCCTCCCCTCAATTTTGATTACAGCGGCAAACCCAGAGATAGCAAGCCCGATGCTGGAGCGTTTGAACGCATCGATTAAGTTTTGTTTTCTTTTTTAGGAACAAAAAATTCACTTTTATTGGTTTTCCATTGTTTGCCAAGTGCCGATAACATGTCTGGAATTTTGGTGAGGCTTATTTCTCTCGATTTTAGAGCCACAAACATTGACATGATAAAACTTATCAAAAAATTAAACATTCCTATTAAAAAAACACCAAGGGCGGTAAAAATACAATCGGCCCACGAAATAATATTATCTAAGCCTGCAAGGGCCACCCCAAAGGTACCGGCCGAAAAAGTAATATGTCGGATATCGATATTGAGTCCTAAAAATTTGCCTATAATAAAGGTCGAGCCTAAAAAAAATCCGAGGGAAATATTGCCCGAAATGGGTCCGGCATGAACTTTAAAAAAATGACTGATTTTGGCTAATTTTTCTTTAGTGAAGGTTTTTCTTAAAAAAGGTTGACGCACAATACGTTCAGGGATTTTGTAATAAATACTCATGTTCTCGGTGTAGCCAGCGATAATGCCCGATAAAAATAAATAAAATCCGGCAATAGAGGCGTGCAACAAGGCCAAGCTTAAAAACGGATTTTGATCATCAACCGAGTGTATGGCTTTATCGACGTCCATAATATGGTGTCCTGAAAAATAAAAATACAAAGCCGCAATGCAATAGCTCACCGGAAAGGCAACCACAACATTGCCTGCAAACGCAATGGCTTGGGATCGAGAAATTTTGGCTACCAAGGACGCAAATTTTGAAAAATCACCCACTTTTTGATCCAGTTCTAAAGTTTGGCTCAAGGTTGAAGCCGTCATAGCCGGTTGCTTGGTAGCCAATGTAAATCGCCATAAATAGATAGCCACAAATCCAATAGCATAATTGAGCGAATAGAGTAAGGTTGTAAAAAAAGGAGTGGTATGTAAATAAAAAATGAGCGTTTTGAAAACCACCAAAAACCCAACGACCAATCCTCCTCCACAAGCCGATCGAAATAATTCCCAATATTCGCTTCGATTGGTAGTAATATATTTCTCTCCCGACCTACTATTGTGTTCGGTAATTTGATGAGCCAATATACCAAGATTGTCCTTAATAATTTGAGATAGGCTATAGCGCCGGCTGTGCGATGTAACCAATTCTAAAAACAAATCCCTTGTGGGTTCCTTATAATTTATTTGGGGATCGATGCAATGGATTAATAAAATGAATCGATTATTGAGTTGCTGCATTCGCTGCAGCTTATAGGTAATATCTAAGGTAATACCATATTTTTGACGATTGCGGCGGGCTCTAATAATGAAAAGATTAATAGACCTATGCAATTTGCGTGTTTCGTCGAAAACGGGACCTAGGTTGGTAGGCAATTGATTTTTTTTGGTTTTAATGATTTCATCTGTATGATCATTAAGCATAAAAAACGGCGACTGTAGATTATTAAAATCAGGAACCATATTAACCACTTGCAAATCGTGGCCAAGGTTGCATATACGGTTTGTTATTATTTCTAAAGAGGCCAAAACTTGAGTGTCGAGCGAAACTTTTGTTTCTACCAAAGCATGGCTCCAAAGCAGTTCGATAAGGCGCTGAACGAACACAGTATCCAAAGACGATAGCCATTGCCCATCGCTTTTTTCTGTAAATAATTTATCGAACACATAATCGAGCGATTCTTTTTCGAGTAAGGGAGGTAAAATACGTCGCCCAATCCTATTTTTTAATTCTTTTTTGAATGCCGTTGGGGGCAATATGCCGTTTTCGGTAAATAAGGATCGGCTATTTAAGGTGCCAATATAACTTGACAATTTTCTTGAAAAATCTTCTTGAAGGGTAGGCTCCTTTTCGAGTATCGTAACGAATTGTTTAAGTCTGGTATTGGCGAGTATATAATTTGAGCCATCTGTGGGTCTCAAATAGGCAATAATTTCGGTTAACGATGAAAGTTTGTTTACCTCTTCCGAACAAAAGTTTTTAAGCAGAGTTTCCAATTAGCTTGATTCGCACTGCAATGATATTGCTTTAATGTTAAATAATAATTTGCTTAATCAAATTTTGAAACTGAGCATTCAGCAAAATAGGTATAGAGCGTCATAAACCAAAACTCGTCAAAACTATACACGGTGTGCACTACTTAAGGCATTGACGAGCCCGAAATTTTTAATAATTAAATCATTCGTATTACTTTCGCCCTATGCGAGTTCATTTCATTTCAATAGGCGGAGCCGTTATGCATAATATGGCTTTGGCCTTACACAGCATGAACTTTAAGGTTACCGGTAGCGACGACGAAATTTTTGAGCCCGCCTATAGCAGGCTTCAACAACAGGGATTATTGCCAAATAAATTGGGATGGGATGATGCGCGAATAAGCGCTGATCTTGATTTTGTGATTTTAGGCATGCATGCCCGCGCCGACAATCCCGAGTTGATAAAGGCCAAGTCATTGGGTTTAAAAATTTATTCGTTTCCCGAATATGTTTACGAGCACAGCAAAAACAAAACCCGAATTGTAGTTGGCGGAAGCCATGGCAAAACAAGCACAACCGCCATGATAATGCATGTTTTGATGCGCAAAGAAATAGAGTTTGACTATGTGGTGGGGTCGCAATTAGAGGGATTCGAAAGAATGGTGAAGTTGAGCCATGCGCCAATTATTGTAATTGAAGGCGACGAATATTTAACTTCGGCTTTAGATTTAAAACCTAAATTTCACTGGTATAAACCACATACGGCT